>JAJXZD010000121.1 GCA_021780215.1 Acidobacteriota bacterium | reverse complement strand
GCATGCAGCTCCATCAGCTTCTTCAGCCGGTTGTTGCGGTTGATCACCCGGCGGTACAGGTCGTTCAAGTCGGACGTCGCAAACCGCCCGCCGTCGAGAGGCACCAGCGGGCGCAGCTCCGGGGGAAGAACCGGAATCACGTCCAGAATCATCCATTCCGGCTTGTTCCCGCTCTTGCGGAAGGCTTCCACCACCTTCAGGCGCTTGGCGTAGCGAATGCGCTTCTGCAGGCTGGGATCGCTCTTCATCTTCTCGCGCAATTCGCTCGAGAGCTTGTCCACGTCCACTCGGCGCAGCAGTTCCTCGATGGCTTCCGCCCCCATCCCGGCCTGGAACTTTCCGGGAAAGTCGCGTTGCAGCTCCCGCAGCTTTTCCTCCGGCAGGATGTCCTTTTCCTTGAGTGAGGCCACCTCGCCGGGATCAATGCAGACGAAGGTCTCAAAATAGAGGATGTGCTCGAGATCGCGCATGGTGATGTCGAGCAGGTAGCCAATGCGGCTCGGCAGCCCCTTGAAGAACCAGACGTGTGAGCAGGGAGAGGCCAGCTCGATATGGCCCAGGCGCTCGCGGCGCACCTTGCTCAGAGTTACCTCGACGCCGCACTTGTCGCAGATCACGCCGCGGTGCTTCATGCGCTTGTACTTGCCGCACAGGCACTCCCAATCCGTCACCGGGCCGAAAATCTTGGCGCAGAACAATCCGTCGCGCTCCGGCTTGAACGTGCGGTAATTGATCGTTTCCGGCTTGGTCACTTCTCCGTGCGACCACGACCGGATTTTTTCGGGGCTGGCCAGGCTGATGCGGATCGAATCAAAATCGGCAATCTGACTGGCTCGGTCATACGGGCTCGAACGGTACAAGGGCTGCCTCCTCCCCGGCCAAGCCGGGGCAAAAAACTCGTAAAAAAAAGTGCGGGCGCGTCGAACACCTCGCCCTAATCGGCGGCTTCGGCCTTCTCCACCTGCGGTTTCTGCCGCTTCATCAGCTCGACGTCCAGGCACAGCGACTGCAGCTCGCGGACCAGCACGTTGAACGACTCGGGCACGCCCGGCTCAATTCCGGGCTCGCCCTTGACGATGGCTTCATAAATCTTGGCCCGGCCATAGACGTCGTCCGACTTCGCGGTGAGCAGTTCCTGCAGGATGTGCGCGGCTCCGTACGCCTCGAGCGCCCACACCTCCATCTCACCGAAGCGCTGTCCGCCGAACTGCGCCTTCCCGCCCAGCGGCTGCTGCGTGATCAGGGAGTACGGCCCGATCGAGCGCGCGTGAATCTTGTCGTCCACCAGGTGCGACAGCTTCAGCATGTAGATGTAGCCAACAGTCACGTCTTGCGCGAAGGGGTCGCCAGTCATGCCGTCGTAGAGCGTGATCTTGCCGCTCTCCGGCAATTCGCTGAACTGGAGCAGATGGCGGATGTCCGCCTCCCGCGCGCCGTCAAACACCGGTGTGGCCACCGGCACGCCCTCGCGGAAGCCCTGCGCGACCTCAATCAGCTCCTCATCCCCCAGTTCGGACAGGCTCTTCCAAGCAGAGGTCGGTCCAAACGCCTCCTTGAACCATTTGCGAACCGCCTCGGCCCGCGCTCCCGAATCGAGCATCTTGGCGACGCGTTCGCCGATGTCCTTTGACGCCCAGCCCAGATGCGTTTCGAGAATCTGGCCCACGTTCATGCGCGAGGGCACGCCCAGCGGATTGAGCACAATTTCCATCGGCGTGCCGTCCGGCATATACGGCATGTCCTCGACCGGGACGATCCGCGCGATCACGCCCTTGTTGCCGTGCCGCCCGGCCATCTTGTCGCCCACGGACAGCTTGCGCTTCATCGCGATGTAGACCTTCACCAGCTTGATGACCCCGGGAGGCAGCTCGTCGCCCTTCTTGAGCTTGCCAATCCGCTCATCGGTGATCTTCCGCAGCACGTCAATCTGCCGCGAGGTCATCTCCTCGATTTCGTCAATCTTCTCGATCAGTAGCGGGTCCTTGTCGCTCAGCCGCAGCCGTTTCAGGTTGCGCGTGGAGATTTTTTCCAGAATCTCGCGCGTCAGCTCCGTGCCCTTGGTGAGCAGGCGCTTGTTGGTGCGCTCATCGTGCAGGTCGGCCAGCAGCTTCTGCCCGCCCAGCAGATCAGCCAGACGCTTCAGCCGCTCGTCGGTGAGAATGCGGATTTCGTCGGCCAGGTTCTTCTCGAGCTTGGCCACGTGAGCCGCCTCGATCGCCTTGTGCCGCTCGTCCTTCTCCGCGCCCTTGCGGCAGAAGATCTTGACATCCACGATCGTTCCCTCGATGCCCGGTGGGCAGTAGAGGGAGGCGTCGCGGACGTCGCCGGCCTTCTCTCCGAAGATCGCGCGCAGCAGCTTCTCCTCCGGCGTCAGCGTGGTTTCGCCCTTCGGCGTCACCTTGCCCACCAGAATGTCGCCCGGCTTGACGGTGGCCCCGATGCGGATAACGCCGCTTTCGTCCAGGTTGCGGAGGAAGCTTTCGTTGATGTTGGGGATGTCGCGCGTGATTTCCTCGGGTCCGAGCTTCGTATCGCGCGCCTCGATCTCGTACTCCTCGATGTGAATCGAGGTGTAGTAGTCCTCCTTCACCAGTTTCTCGCTCACCAGAATGGCGTCCTCAAAGTTGTATCCGCGCCAGGGCAGGAATGCGACCAGCACGTTCCGGCCGAGCGCCAGCTCGCCCCGGTCCGTGCACGGCCCGTCCGCCAGCACCTGCCCCTGCTTCACGCGGTCGCCCGCGCGGACCAGCGGCTTCTGGCTGATGCAGGTGTTCTGGTTCGACCGCTTGAATTTCGTTAGCAGGTAGATGTCCGAGCCCACCTCGCGGCTCAGTACGCCGGACTGGTCGGACTCGACGCGCACGATCACGCGCTCGGAGTCCACCTGGTCCACAATGCCGTCCCGGCGGCACACGATCACCGCCCCGGAATCCCGCGCGGTGACCCTCTCCATGCCGGTGCCCACCAGCGGTGCTTCGCCGCGGATCAGCGGCACCGCCTGGCGCTGCATGTTCGACCCCATCAGGGCGCGGTTGGCGTCGTCATTTTCAAGAAAGGGAATCAGGCTCGCGGCCACGGAGACGAGCTGCTTCGGCGAAACGTCAATGTAATCCACCTCGTCGCGGCTCTTCAGGACGAAGTTGCCGGCCTGCCGGCAATTGACCAGGTCCGTCGTGATCCGCTGCTTCTCGTCGAGCGAGGCGTTGGCCTGCGCCACGACGTAGCGGTCTTCTTCCCACGCCGAAAGGTAGAAGCAGTGCGGCTCGACTACCACGCGCCGGCGCTTCAGCTCGTCGTTGATCTCGTCCACCTTCTCCTTCTCGACGATGTCGCCCGTCTTGAACTCACTGTCGCCCGCGTTCACGATCTGCACGTAGTCCGCCACGCGCCCGCCCTTCACCTTTCGGTAGGGCGATTCGATGAACCCAAATTCGTTAATCCGCGCGTAGCAGGAAAGCGAGCTGATCAGGCCGATGTTCGGCCCTTCCGGCGTCTCGATGGGGCAGATGCGGCCGTAATGCGTCGGGTGAACGTCGCGCACTTCGAACCCGGCCCGCTCCCGTGAAAGTCCGCCCGGCCCCAGAGCCGAAAGCCGCCGTTTATGCGTGATCTCGCTCAGCGGGTTGGTCTGGTCCATGAACTGCGAGAGCTGTGAACTCCCGAAAAACTCCCGGATCGCCGCCATCACCGGCTTGGCGTTCACCAGGTCGTGCGGCATGGCAGTGGACATCTCCTGGTACACGGACATCTTTTCCTTGATGGCGCGCTCCATGCGCACGAGCCCGATCCGGAACTGGTTTTCGAGCAACTCGCCCACCGCCCGCACGCGGCGGTTCCCCAAGTGGTCAATGTCATCCACCGTGCCGATGTTCCGCCGCAACTTGAGCAGGTACTTGATCGCGCCCACGAAATCCGCCGGATCGAGCGTGCGCTTCTCTAGCGGCGTCTCGAGACCTAGCTTGATGTTGAATTTCAGGCGCCCTACCTTGCTGAAATCGTACTTCCGCTGGTCGAAGAACATCCCTTGAAAGAGGGCCGTGGCCGTCTCGACCGTCGGCGGGTCGCCCGGCCGCAGCTTGCGGTAGATTTCGATTAGGGCTTCCTTGGGCGTGTGAATGGTGTCCTTTTCGAGCGTGCGGGAGACGATGATTCCCACCTCGTCCCGGTCTGGGAAGCAGACGTCCACCTCGGTGATTCCCGCCTCGGCAATCGTCGCCCAGATCTCCGCCGTCAACGGGCGGTTCGCCTCGAGCAGCACCTCGCCGGTCTGCCGATTCACAAGCTCGCTGACGGTGACTGCCGCTTCCAAGTCGGCCGTGCCCACCTGGACCTGAGCGATCCGCGCCTTGACAAGCTCCTTATACAGCGCCTGGTTGATGCGCTTGTGGGCGCTCGCCAGCACCTCGCCGGTCTTCGGGTGCTTGATCTCACGCGAGAGCTTGCGATCCACCAGGCCTTCGGACACATTCCAGTAAAGGTCGCCCTCGTGCAGAGAAATCCGCTCCACCTGGTAGAACGTCCGCAGGATGTCCTCGTTCGTCTTCATCCCTAGTGCGCGCAGGAAAATCGAGCCAAGGAACTTCCTCTTCCGGTCAATGCGGACATACAGGATGTTCTTGGTGTCGTACTCAAACTCGACCCACGAGCCGCGGTAGGGGATGATCTTGCCGAGGAAGTAGGTACGGTTGTTGGCGGTCTCGAAGAAGACGCCGGGCGAGCGGTGCAACTGGCTGACGATCACGCGCTCCGTCCCGTTGATGATGAATGTGCCGTTCTCGGTCATCAGCGGGATATCGCCGAAGAAGACTTCCTGCTCCTTGATGTCGCGGATGGACTTCGCCCCGGTGTCCGGATCCTTGTCGTAGATGGTCAGGCGAATGGTGACCTTGAGGGGCGCGGAATAGGTCATTCCCCGTTCCTGGCATTCGTTTACGTCATATTTGAGCTGAAGCGTGACCGGATCACCGCATTTATTGCAGAACGTCGGCGTATTCTTATTGAAAGTTCCGCACTTCGCGCAAAGTACGTCGCCTGTCTTATAGGGATTGGTCACCACCGAGGCGCCGCAATTCCGGCAGGTTGCCCGCAGGTGGTGCAGCCCGCGCAAATGCCCGCACTTGCACTCCCAGTTGCCAATCGCGTAGTCCACGAAGTCGAGCTGAGAGAGCCCGCGGAAATCCTGGATTGGAAGCACCGAGGTGAACACGGACTGCAGACCC
>JAJXZD010000243.1 GCA_021780215.1 Acidobacteriota bacterium | reverse complement strand
CCGCTTGCCTTGGTAGATGAGGTGGAGAAACTGTCGGGAGCTGCGGGGAGCGGTGTGCGAGAAGGGCGGGGTGTGCCCCGGGGACACACCCACATCCTTCAACGCGTAAAGGAACTCATTGCAACCGAGTCTGCCGACCGGCCGCCGACGCTAGCCCTTGCGGGAGCGAACGCCTACTTCTTCCCGCCCTTTTTGCCGAACTGCCGGATGTATGCGATCAGGTCGCCGATTTGGTCCTTATCGACCTGGCCCTTGAACGGGGGCATGTTGCCCTTGCCAGACTCTATCTGGGTGTAAATGGCCGCGTCGGTCAGCTTCTGCACGGTGTCTGAGTGAAGATCGGCCGCGCCCAGCGATTTCCCAACCGCAGTATTTCCAGTTCCATCCGCTCCATGGCACATGGCGCACTTTTCCTGAAAGACCTTCTGTCCTTCAGCGGCGCTGCCAGCGCGGGAAGCGGCGGGCAAAGCGAGTGAAGCCAAGAAGGCAAAAACCGCGATGATTGCAAATCTGAAATTCTTCCGATTATGGACCTTGGGTGTCATTCCCTGTGTCTCTCCTTGTTCTGTATCGGACCTGCTGTGTTTCAGAGATGGCCTCCAGCTAAACATTAATACGAAGCCCTATGCGTAAGCTGTGACCTGGGTCACAGCTCCCAGAGACCTGCCTCTCTCATTATATCAAAGTTACAGAACTCACCGGACCTTGTGACACATGTCATAGCGATGAAATGGAACCCCTCATAAGTTGAATAAATCCAAATGGAACCGGAGGCGGGGATGGAAGTAGCGGTCGAAATGACCCATGAGGGCGTTCCGTGGCTTCGGCTCCCCGAGCCGTTTAACGCCTCCGAATGGCTCATTGACCGCCATGTGAAGGAAGGGCGCGGGCGCAAGACGGCCATACGGACCCTCGGCCGGAACGTGACCTACCTCGAACTGTTCGAGACCGTAAACCGCTATGCCAATGCGATGACGGAACTCGGACTGCGGCGCGGCGACCGGCTCCTCTTGGTGTTGCAGGACCTCCCCGAGTTCTTTTATGTCTTCTGGGGCGCCGTGAAATCCGGTGTAATCCCGATTCCCCTGAATGTGATGGCAGGCGCGCACAATTTCGAATTTTCAATCCGGCATTCGCGCTGCGCGGGAATTGTGTACTCCGCCGATTGCGCGCACGAGGTCGAAACAGCCCTAAAGGCATGCCCATGGAAGCCGCGGGTTGCGTTGCGCCAGGAGGGGCAAGGGCGCTCGATGGCGTCGTTGGCTGGGGAAGCCTCGGCGAAATTCCAGGCTGTTGCCACCCGCGCTGATGACGATTGCTACTTTCTCTACTCCTCCGGCACCACCGGCCAGCCCAAGTGCATCGTCCATGCGCACGGTGATATTGCAGCCATCTGCCAGATGTACAGCGTGCAAGTCCTGGGGGCGTGCGAGGATGATGCCTTCTTTAGCGTGCCCCGGCTGTTCTTTTCCTACGGATTGGGTGTAGCCATGACCGCTCCGTTGTGGGTCGGGGCCACCGCCGTTCTGGATTCGCGGCGCCCCACTCCGCAGACGGTCCTCGAAGT
The DNA here is from genome assembly GCA_021780215.1 of Acidobacteriota bacterium. Classification (GTDB taxonomy): domain Bacteria; phylum Acidobacteriota; class Terriglobia; order Acidiferrales; family UBA7541; genus Palsa-295. Next base: position 19,838 of record JAJXZD010000243.1, on the reverse strand, counting down.
GTTTCGCGGCTGTCGCCCGACCGTTTTCGCGTCCGTGCCTACCTTTCATGCTCTTCTGCTCGCGTCGGGCCTGCTCACCCGCGACGACGTCCGATCCCTTCGCTGCTGCATCTCCGCCGCTGAGGCTATGCCAGCCGAATTGCACCGCCGCTGGGCGGATGCGACTGGCGTGCCGGTGATCGAGGGGATTGGGTCCACCGAAGGCGGGCATATATACATCTCCAATCGGATAGGTGACATCCGGCTAGGCGCAGCGGGAAAGCCCGTACCCGGCTACCAGCTCCGCATCGTGGACGAGGCGGGAAACAATCTTCCCGATGGCGTCCCAGGACGCCTGCTGATAAAGGGCCAAGCGGTCCTGCGGCGCTTTTGGGCCGATCCCGAGCGGACTGCGAGAACCATCGTTGACGGTTGGTGCGACACCGGCGATACCTGCGTTCGCGACGCAGACGGCTACTACACCTATTGCGGCCGCAGCGACGACATGTTCAAGGTCCGCGGAAGATGGGTGTCGCCGTTCGAAGTCGAATCCACTCTTGTTCAGCACCCCAAGGTGCTCGAGGCGGCGGTGATTGGGCGGGTGGACGAAAGCGGCCTCGTCAAGCCGGAGGCATGGGTGGTACTCAAGGACTCTGACGCAACATCGGAGGCGGCTGCGAAAGAAATCAGCGCGTTCTGCAAGAACAGGCTTCCCAGCTTCAAGTTTCCTCAGTGGATCCATGTTGTGGATAGCCTGCCCAAAACGGCCACAGGAAAAATTCAGCGGTTCAAATTGCGCATGGGCCGGCAAATTTCCGGGGCCGCTTGAGAACAGAGCATGCCGAAGCGGGATTGGGATCGGAGAGAGCCGCGCAGGCCTCGCCGCAGGCTCGAGACCGCGGGGGACGGGTTCAAATACGCAGCCGACAAGGACTGGATTGATGCGAGATGTTTCTGCCGTAGGCGTGTTCTTTAAACCGAAGAGCGTAGCGGTAGTGGGGGCGTCGGGCGATCCGAAGAAGCCTGGCCACACGGTTCTGAAGAATCTTGTCTCGATGGGTTACAAGGGCAAGATCTATCCGATCAACCCGCACGAGGAGTCCATCCTCGGCCTCCGCTGCTACAAGAGCATTCTGGACATTCCCGAACCTGTCGAGATCTGCGTGCTGCTCATCTCCGCGGATCTGACGATGCCGGTCGCCAGGGAACTTGTGCAGCGGAAAAAGCGCTTCAACGATGTCGTCGGCGCCGTTTGCATGTCCGCGGGCTTTGGCGAGCTCGACGTCAGCGACACCAAGCAGCGCGAGCGAGAACTCGTCGAGACATTGCGATCCGCCTCCATCCGCCTGGTCGGCCCCAACTGTCTTGGCATCATCGATGCCTATAGCGGCTTCAACACCAACTTCGACATATCCACCTATCCGAAAGGCGGCGTCAGCGTCCTGACGCAAAGCGGGGCCTTCGGCAATTCATTTCTTTTCTGGGCGGAAAACCTGCGTCTGATCGGCCTCAGCAAGTTTGCCTCGATTGGGAATATGGCCGATGTCAGCATGGCGGAGCTGCTGACCGTCCTGAAGGATGACGAATCCACGCGGGTTATCGGCATATATATCGAAGGCCTTCCGGACCCGCGGGATTTTTTCGAAGTGGCCCGCGAAGTCGGCGCTGCCAAGCCCATTGTGGTGATGAAATCCGGCAAGAGCGACATCGGATCAACGGCCGCCCTCTCCCATACAGGAGCCGTAGCGGGCACCGACGCCCTCTATGACGGCGCCTTCAAGCAGGCCGGAGTTATCCGCGCCCGGAGCGTTCTCGAATTCTTCGACACGCTGCGGGCATTCGAGAAGCAGCCCGTGCCGGAGGGAAACCGCGTCTCCGTGCTTACGCACATGGGCGGACCGGGAACGATCTGCATAGATGAAATCTCCGCAACCGGAAACCTCCGCCTGGCCAAGTTCTCGCCGGAAACTCACGCCGCGCTCAAGGCCATCTGCGCTCCCATGGCCAATATTGGCCGGCCCGACGGCTACGTGGACCTGACCGCCGCGCACAATGAAAAGCTTCACAATCAGGTGCTGAAAATCCTTTTCGCCGACGAGAACGTGGATATGGTGGTGCAGATTCTGGCTCCCAGCGCCCACATTGACCAGAAACGGATCGTCGAGGAGATTTTGGACGCCTACAACTCCCAGCCGGGCAAGAAGAAGCCCCTGTTTCATGCCGTTACCTTTGGCCACTACGCGATCGAAGTGCGGCAGGGCCTCGAGAACGCGGGCCTGCCCACGTTCGTCTATCCGGACATGCTCGCCAGAGTCGTTGGGAACATTGCCGGCTTTGTGGGCTTCCGCGGGACCGCTCCGTGCATCGCCAAGGAAAGAAAAGCGATTCAGAAAGAACTCCAGCCGGGGAGGAAACCGGCCGCGGAGCTGATCGCCGCTGCCGCCCAGCGCGGACGCGCCAGCCTGCTTGAGCCCGAGGCGTACCAGGTGTGCGCCGATTACGGGATTCGCGTGCCGCCCTACCGGCTGGCGGATTCGGCCGAAAGCGCGGTCCGCGCGGGGCAGGAGATCGGCTACCCAGTTGTGCTGAAAATCGTATCCGAGGAAATTCTGCACAAAACGGATGTTGGCGGCGTCATGCTGGGAATCCATTCAGACAGCGCCCTGCAGGAGGCCTACGCAAAGCTAATCGCCAACATCGCCAAGGCCGCCCCGCACGTTCGCCATCCGCGGGTCCTGGTGCAAAAGATGATGCCGGGGACGACGGAGCTAGTCCTGGGCGCCGTCCGGGATAAATCCTTCGGATCAACGCTCATGTTCGGGCTCGGCGGCATCTATGTCGAAGCCCTGAAGATCGTCGGCTTCCGGCTTTCGCCTCTGGGAATGCACGAGGCAAAGGAATTGATTCGCCAGACGCTGCCCCCCGCGCTGTTGAAAGGGGTTCGCGGAGGCCCTCCGCTGAATCTGGATTCCGTCGCCGGCACGCTGGTCTCTTTGGGGCGTCTAATGGAAGAGCAACCGCAAATCCAGGAAGTGGATCTCAATCCGACACTGCCCTATGCGGATGGCTGCCTGGCTGTGGATGCGAGGATTATCATTGAGAAGGCCGGATGAACCGGCCGAATTCTTTCCGGCGATGAGGAAGCGGCCCGGAAGAGGCAGGGAAACGGAAGATTGTCGGCTCGCAGAGCCGGATGGGCCTTCGGCACAACGCGGATTCTGACGGGTGTAGTTTGGAACGGAAGAGAGACGAGAATGACTGAGATCATCTCAACGGAGCGAGTTGGCCGCGTCGTCGTGGCCACGCTTTCCCGTCCGCCCGTCAATGCCTTCAATGAGGAACTCATCACGCGGTTCGAGACGGTTCTCGACGCCTTAATGAACGACGAGGAGGCCGTGCTGCTGCACATTCGCAGCGCGCTACCTGTCTTTTGCGCCGGCGCCGACCTGGCCTTGATGCAATCCTGCTTCGCGACGCCCGATGGCCCCGAGGTCATGATCGGCGTGGTGCGGCGCATGCAGCGGCTATTCGCTCGCATCGAAACCGCACCTTTCCTTACCATGGCCGAGATTGGAGGAGCGGCCATGGGCGGGGGCCTCGAGATGGCCCTGGCCTGCGATCTGCGTGTCGCGGCAGCCGAGGCGCGCCTCGGCCTGCCGGAGGTGACCCTTGGACTTGTGCCTGCGGCCGGCGGCACACAACGGCTGACGCGACTCTGCGGCCGCGGCATCGCCAACCGGCTCATCCTCGGCGGTGAGATTGTGGATGGGGCAACCGCCGAACGTCTGGGACTAGTCCAATGGGCGCGTCCTCGGGCGGAACTGGCCACATGGACTGCCGAATTGGCGGCGCGCTGCGCCGGCGTTCCCCGGGCGGCCGTTGCAGCCAACAAGCGCTGCCTGGCCGCGGCAGGCGATCCGGCGCGCGATGGGTTTGCCGAGGAGATCGCCGGGACGCTCGACTTGTATCGCCATCCCGAAACGCGCCGGCGGGTTTCCGAATTTCTTGAAAAAAGCACCAAGAAAAACAGCGCCTCAAAATGATTGGCGCGGACATGATCACGAGGAGGAAGAATGAAACTTACGAATAAGAGTGTTGTTGTCACCGGCGCGGCGTCCGGGATCGGCCTGGCCACAGCCGAAGCGCTGGCCCAGGCGGGCGGAACCGTCATCATCGCGGATATTGCCCGAGACAAGGGAGAAGCAGCCGCCGGGGCCATCCAGAAGAAAGGCCAGAAAGCCGATTACGTTCACCTCGACATCACCGACGATGCCTCCATTGCCGCATTTACCTCCATCGTCCAGGAGAAGACCGGCGGAGTGGACATTCTGGTCAATGGAGCAGGCTGGGGCCAGATCAAACCTTTCTGGGAAATGCCGCTGGACGTGTGGAGCAAGATTGTGGCGCTGAATCTGATGGGGCCGATGAAGCTCGTCAAGGCGCTGCTGCCGAAAATGATGGAGCGCAGCAGCGGAAAGATTGTCAACGTCAGCAGCGATGCCGGGCGGGTGGGCTCCTCGGGGGAAACGGTTTATGCCGGGGCCAAGGGCGGCCTGATCGCTTTCACGAAATCGCTGGCTCGCGAGGTGGCGCGCTACAACATCAATGTCAATTGCGTCTGCCCGGGGCCAACAGAAACCCCGCTCTTGTTCGCCGTCCCAGAGAAGCACCTGGAGGCTTTCAAGAAGGCGATTCCCTTTCGCCGGTTTGGCAAGCCGAGTGAAGTCGCCGACGCCATTCTGTTTTTCGCAAGCTCACGCTCAGATTACATCACAGGCCAGGTCTTGAGCGTCAACGGCGGCCTGACCATGGTTGGTTAATTTCCCACAAGGAGCAGGTGAATGAAAAAAGTTCAATTGGCGAACTACAAAGCTGCACATTTCGGATGGTCGGTCTCGGGCAAAGTGGCCACGATCACGCTCAACCGCCCCGAGCGCAAGAATCCGATCACGTTTGAGTCCTACGGCGAACTGCGGGATCTGTTCCGGGAAATGGTCTACGCCACCGACATCAAGGCCGTCGTCTTCACCGGGGAGGGTGGAAATTTCTGCTCCGGCGGCGATGTCCACGATATCATCGGCAAGCTCGTCAAGATGAAAATGCCGGAACTGCTCGATTTCACGCGCATGACCGGCGACCTGGTGAAAGCCATGCGGCAATGTCCGCAACCGATCATCGCGGCGATTGACGGCATCTGCGCCGGCGCCGGCGCGATGGTCGCCTGCGGTTCCGACATGCGCTTTGGGACGGCGCGGAGCAAGGTGGCGTTTCTCTTCGTCCGCGTTGGCTTGGCCGCGGCGGACATGGGCGCATGCACGCTGCTCCCGCGCCTCATCGGCATGTCCCGCGCGGCGGATCTGCTCTATACCGGCCGGGCCATGTCCGGAGAGGAGGCCGAGCGCTTCGGTTTCTATAACCGCGTGGTCGAGCCGGAAAAACTCCTCGCCGAAGCCACCGCCATGGCCAACTCTCTCGCCGATGGCCCCACCTTCGGCCACATGATGACAAAAACCATGCTCTACCAGGAATGGAGCCAGGGCCTTGACGAATGCATCGAAGCCGAAGCCCAAGCCCAGGCCATTTGTATGCAGACCAAGGACTTCGAGCGCGCGTACGTCGCGTTCGCGTCCAAAAAGACGCCTGTCTTCGAGGGCAACTGATGGCGGATAAATCCTTCCTCGGTTGGCCTTTTTTCGACGACGGCCACCGGAGCCTCTCCGGGGAACTCGAGCGGTGGGTGGGTCACTCCCTCCCGCCGCTCCTCGAAGGGGCCGAGGATAGCTTGGACGCCGTCTATGCGTGCGTTCGGCGCATCGTCGCCGAGCTTGGCAAAGCTGGATTGCTGCGGGTGTGCGTCCCGCGCGCCTATGGCGGCGGACGGGAAAATCTGGACGTTCGGAGCCTTTGTCTGGCCCGCGAGACGCTCGGCCGCGCTTCCGGCCTGGCCGATTTCGCTCTTGCCATGCAGGGCCTTGGCAGCGCCCCGATCTCACTCTTTGGCCGCGAGGACCAGAAGCAAGCCTTCCTTCCCCGCGTGGCTGATGGCAGCGCGCTCGCGGCCTTCGCTCTCTCCGAATCCAATGCCGGTTCAGACGTGGGCGCTATGACGACGACCGCCGTTCGCGATGGCCAGTCCTGGCGCATCGACGGCTCAAAGACTTGGATATCGAACGCGGGCCTCGCTACCTTCTATGTCGTTTTTGCGCGCACCGGAAAGGAGCCGGGGGCCAAGGGACTCTCGGCGTTCCTCGTGGACGCCAATGCTCCCGGACTGGACGCCTCCGAGCGTATTGACGTGATCGCCCCGCATCCGCTCGGCACGGTGCGATTCAACAGTTGCCGCGTGCCCGCCGATTCCATGCTGGGCCAGCCGGGCGAGGGCTTCAAAATTGCCATGAGCACGCTCGATGTGTTCCGCTCGACGGTCGGCTCGGCCGCCCTTGGTTTTGCCCGGCGCGCCCTGGATGAAGCGGCCGCCCGTGCTATCCAGCGGCGCATGTTCGGCCGCGCGCAATCCGAATTTCAGCTTACCCAGGCCAAGCTCGCGGACATGGCCGTACAAATTGACGCGGCAGCGCTGCTGGTCTACCGGTCCGCGTGGACCAAGGATGTAGTCGGCGGGCGCGTCACCCGCGAAGCCTCGATGGCCAAGCTCTTCGCCACCGAAGCGGCACAGCAGGTGATTGACGAGGCGGTGCAAATCTTCGGCGGCCTGGGCGTGGTGCGGGGGATGGCGGTCGAGCGTCTCTACCGCGAAATTCGCGCCCTGCGCATTTACGAGGGAGCCAGCGAGGTCCTGCGGCTGATTATCGGCTCGAAAGTTGTGGAGGCCGCGGCCACGGAAGGCGCCGCCAGTCCAAACCCCGCCGGATAAGTGCGGCGATAGGAGCCATCGAGTGTCCAACAATCCAGAGCGCCCATTTTCCCGGCACCACGCCCTGATCACGGGCGGTGGACGCGGCATCGGAGCGGCCGTCGCGGAAGCCCTGGCGCGCCAGGGTGCGAATCTCTCGCTGCTTGGCCGCAGCGCCGACGTACTTCAATCCACCGCCGCACGGCTCCGGGAAAAATATGGCGTCCAAGTGGCCACCGCATCGGCCGACGTGGCCAGCGAGGAAGCGGTTCGCCGCGCCATCGGCACCGTCCGCGACGTGCTGGGAAATCCGACGATCCTGGTCAACAATGCCGGCATTGCCATCTCCTCGCCATTTCTCAAGGCGGATTCCGCTTTCTGGCGCAAACTCCTGGACGTGGACCTGATGGGGCCAGTCTATTGCACGCAGGCGGTGCTCCCGGCGATGCTGGAAGCCAAATGGGGCCGCATCGTGAACATCGGGTCCACCGCAGGCGTGAGCGGGTTTGCCTACATCACCACCTATTGCGCCGCCAAGCACGCTCTCCACGGACTGACGCGCGCTCTGGCCATGGAAGTGGTGCGCCAGGGCATCACCGTCAACGCGGTCTGCCCTGGCTACGTGGACACCGAAATGACCGCCGGGAGCGTGGCCAACATCGTCAAAAAGACGCAGCTCAGCCGCGAAGATGCCATCGCCAATCTCGTGTCGCACAATCCCCAGGGGCGCCTGATCCAGCCCGAAGAGGTCGCCGACGCGGTGGTCTGGCTCTGCGGCGACGGCGCCGGAGCGGTGACCGGGCAGTGCATCCTCGTCGCCGGCGGCGAATTGATGCCGTAAGCGGCGGCGCGCGCCTGTCATAGCCCCAGCGAAGCCACAGTCAGAGTTTCGTCGCCAGGATGACCGGCGACGCTGCGGGCACATCCAGCGTGCAAATCTCTCCGAATCCGCTTGCGGCAAGCCATTGCTGGTATTCGCCGAGCGTGAAGGTGTCTCCCTCTTCCGTGTTCACCAGCATGTTCACGGCGAAAAGGAGAGGAAACCGCGCCTCCCGGCGATCCTCATCGGGCAGCATGTCTGCAATCACCAGCTTGCCACCGCGGGCCAGCGCGCGATGCAGCCGCTGAAACAGTTTTCGGGTGTTCTCCGCCCCCTCGGAATGGCAGATGTGCCCCAGATAAGCGATCTCGAAGGCCCCCTCTCCGAAATCCACCTCGCGAAAATTTCCCGGCAGGTAGCTGTACCGCTCCGCTAGCTTCTCCCGCGCCACAAACTGCTTCGTGGCTTTTTCAATCACCGCCGGCCAGTCGGCCACAGTCACCCGGGCGTGGGGAACCGCCTTCGCCAGTGCCAGGCCCCAGACCCCGGAGCCCGCGCCAATGTCCAGGGCGCGACAAGGCTTCGGAGCCGGATTCGCAAGAAACTTGGCCACAGCCTGGGCGGCGGGAGCGTTCATTCCATACAGCGAGCCTACGAATTCGGAGAAAAACTTGCCGCGATCCTCCCCGTCCTCAACCGGGCGCCGGATCTGCCCGGTACGGACGACCTCGGCCAGATGGTCCCAATTATCGCGGAGCATCTTGCTGTGCATCGCCATGCTGCCCGCGTACACAGGGCTTTTCCGGGAAAGGTACGTTGCTGCAAAAGGCGTCAGCGCGTAGCGGCTCCCCTGCTTCTCGATATATCCGCTTCCGGCCAGCGCGTTGAGCAGGATTCGCACGCCTCGCGGCGTCCACGACTTCTGCGCCGCCAGCTTCTCGGCCGTGTCCGCTCCCTCATCCAACGCGGTGAAGAGATCCAGTTCCACCGCCGCCACCAGAATCGCGGTCACCGCAAAGCCGAAGGTTCCCTCGAGTAGCGGCGCCGGCGAAACCTCCCCGTCCCTCTCCGCCGCTCGCGTCCCCATCTTGGCGCCAGCCGGATTGTCCATTTCGTCCTCCTACGCAGCCCGCCGCGACGTGATTTTTCCGTTGAACGGGAAGCCGGGCGCAATTTTGCGCCGACCAGAATTTTCGCGCCGGCGCCGCAACCGCACTATACATCCAGGCAGCCCCGCCCAGCGCCCCTTCTTTCGGCCATCGCGGGACGGCGGCGGACCCCCTGGCGAGTGTAGCGATTCGCGAGAATCCATGGCCTTTATTTGCAAGGGCCTGCGTCATGGCCGGTTTCCGTTTGCGGAGCGATTTGAGCGGGCGGCAGGCCGAGCGCCGGTGGCGAGGGAGCAAGGCAGGCGCCCGTCTCGCCGGGGGCGGAGACATCGCGAACCGCCTGGGCGGACCCGGACGAGACGACAACATGGGCCGGCGGCTCGATCCATTCGCCCGTGTCGGTGACACGCGTATAAGCGCGGACGGCGCGGACGACGGCTTCCGCGGTGGGCGTGACGGCCTCGGCTTGCTCGATGATTAGCCCGAGGGCAAAGCGCAGATTCCGGCTGCGGCGCGCGAACAGGCCCAAGGCGCGGGCATGGCGATAGAGGGCGGTGCGGCCGGGCAGATGAAATTCGCGGGTGATGTTGGAAACGTCGTGCCAGTGGAGGAAGGCTTCCTCGATGGCGTCGCGTTCGGGATGGCGGCAGACGCTGCACTTGCGGGCGTGCTGCGCGAGGTCCACGCGCTGCGGGGATTCGGCGAGGATGTTGAGGGTTCGCTTGTCCATGCGACGGTCTCCTTATAATGGTCTTTTTCGCCAGAGGGCGATTGACTGATGCAAGATTGAACGGCGGAATGCCAAGTTGCGGGGCTGCGATGAGCGAGTGCGAGCCTGGCGAGTTGTGCTTTCCTTCAGACCTCCTTCGAACGCCTCCTGGATTCCCAGGCCCCCGTTCACTACCCTGCCATATTTCGCGGAAAAGATCAGGTGGTGCTTGGCGTAAGGTTGAAAGGGGAAGCGGCTGGCAACAACATGCCCTGGTGTACAATTCGGCCTCGATGCCCAACCGGCGGGTTCGTCGCCGCCAGAATCAGGTGGAAGACGATGTCGCAGTTTTTAAGAGTCATCTTCGCCTGTCAGGCTGAGCCTTCCCCGGGCAGGCAGCCCCGCGCCAGTGAAACAGGGCGAAAACGGGGCAGTATTCCTGCAATCCACTGGGGAAGAACCCCGGCGATGTCTGGGTCATTCCGAACGTGAAGCACAATCACGTCGAGAAGACAATTCATCCGTGCCAGTTTCCCATCGAGCTAATCGAGCGACTGGTTCTAGCTCTGACCAACCCGAATGATCTCGTCGTGGACCCTTACCTCGGAGTTGCGAGCGCGGCCTGCGCGGCTGTGTTGCACGGACGCCGGGCCGCTGGCGCGGAGATCGTGCCGGAATATGCGCGCATCGCGAGGGAGAGGATCAGGCAAGCCTTCGAGGGCAGGCTACGCCGACGCCCACTCGGACGGTCGATCTACCAGCCCGGCCCCACGGACAAAATTGCCAAGCGGCCCTGGAGTGAAACGCCAGGCGAAACGGCGGAACTGCCCTTCGTTGTCCGAATCTGAGGTGCAATCCTTCGACAATCTAAGTCGCGATCCTTTCGGCGCCTGCCTCCCGAGTGAGCGCGGCGCATCGGCGTAATCCTCGCGGGATATTACAGGAGGGGCGTGGGGTTTTGGGGGTCGGAGTAGTCGTAGAAGCCGCGGCCGGATTTGCGGCCGTTCCATCCGGCCAGCACCATGCGTTTGAGCAGCGGCGGAGGAGCGAAGCGCGGCTCCTTGAATTCCTCGAACATGATGTTGGCGATGTAGTAGGTCGTGTCCAGCCCGACAAAGTCGAGCAGCGTGAAAGGTCCCATCGGATAGCCGCATCCGAGCTTCATCGAGTTGTCAATATCGGGAATCGTTCCGAGGCCTTCCTCAAAGGTGCGAATCGCGTCCAGCAGATAGGGCACCAACAGCCGGTTGACGATGAAGCCGGTGCGGTCGCTTGTGCGCACGGGGGTCTTGCCCAGGCGTTCGGCGAACCGCGTCAATTCCTCGTAGGTGGCCGCGTCGCTTTCTATCGTCCGCACCACTTCCACGAGCTTCATCACCGGAACGGGATTGAAAAAGTGGAGGCCGAAGAAACGGCTTCGCCGCGCCGTGGCCGTGGCGACCTCGGTCACCGAGCAGGAAGACGTGTTTGTCGCGAACAGGGTCGCGGGTCCGCACAACTTGTCGAGCGCGGCAAACAGCTCCTTCTTGGCCGGGACGTGCTCAACAATCGCCTCGATGATCAGGTCGCAGCCGGCCAGATCCTCCAGCCGTGTAGTGCCCCGAAGGCGCCCTCGAATCTGCTCGCGTTCGGTGGAGTTCAGGGCGCTCTTTTCAACCAATCGGGCCAGATTCTTCTCGATGCTCTTCAGGCCCTTCTCCAGAAGCTCCGGCGTCACCTCTCGAATCGTCACGGAAAAGCCCGCCTGAGCCGCCACCTGCGCAATGCCCGAACCCATCAGGCCGCACCCGACCACGCCAACTCTTTCAATGGCCATATTGATTCTCCAGGGTTGAATGGAAGCGGCCGACGCAGCGCCCGCCTTCTCGCCGCGCGCTGGAAGGCCGTCCGGCAAGGCGCCAGCGCAATTCCAGCCGGAATTTTTCGCGGCCCTCGCAGATCAGGAAACGCCGTCCGCCTGAGAGTGCATGACGCGGGTCCGCTCGGCGCGCATATCGTCGCCACGGAGCTCGCGCAGCGCGTAGGTGACGAACTGAGAAGTGACTTTCTTGCGCCAGCTCATGTCGAAGTCGGTGTTGTCCAACGGCTTCGCCAGGCGCGCCGCCAGTGTGGTGGCCTCTTCGATAACCTCCGGCTCGAGCCTCCGGTTCAGCAAAGAGCGGGCGGCTTCCTCCGCCACAAGTGGCCGCGATGCCGCCGAGCCAACCACGATCCGCGCCTCCTCGACCACGCCGTCGTGCGAAAAGCGCGCCGCTGCGGCCACCGACAGAACCGGAAAATCAAACGACCCGCGCCGCCGCAGCTTCCAGTACGTGCTTCTCCATCCATGCAGAGGCCCAAGGCGGATATCGGAGACGATTTCGTCGGGCCGGCGGGTGAGATATTCCCGGCCGTCGTTGTTGTAGAGGTCGGCCAGCGTAACCTCCCGCTCTCCGCGCGCCGAGTGCAGAATCACGCGGGCGCCCAGGGCCATGAGCGCGGGGCCGGTGTCCGTGGAGGAAACGGCCATGCATCGCGGGCTGCTGTTGGCGACCCAGCAGGTCTCGCCATCCTTCTTCTTGCAGAAATTGATGGCCTGGCGCCATTCGTAGCTCTGATCGTAGAACATGCAGCGCGTGTCGAGGCAGATGTTGCCCCCGAGCGTGGCCATGTTGCGGATGTGCGGGGTGGCCACCATAGAGGCCGCCTGCCACAGCGCCGAGCAGCCGTTGCGAAACCGAGGGTCTTCGGCAATTTCCGCCAGCGTCAGGCACGATCCGAGCTGCGAGGCGGAATGGTCGAGATGCGCGCCGCTCAGGCCTTCAATCCGGCGCAAGCTCACCAGGGTGCGCGGCGTCTGCTGCCTGCGCTTCATATTCGGCAGCAAATCCGTGCCGCCGGCGATCACCATCGCTTCGGGGCCCTCGCCATCGAGGATCTGGGCAGCCTCCGCGACCGTTCGCGGGGTGCGATAGTCAAACAGGGGCAGGCGCATCATGGCGTCAGCACCTTCTCTTTCTCCCGGCTCGGCTTTGGCTGCCGCGGCGGCTCGTTGATCGCGCGCCCGTCGCCACCATCCCACGGTGGAGGCACGCGCAGGGGTTCGCCCCAGGACATTTCGGGGAAGTGATCCGGACCATAGCGCGGCGCCCGTCCGGCCTTTTTCTCCGCCAGAGCCCTGACAATCTTTTCCGGGGTCATGGGAACTTCGTCAATCCGTACTCCCACCGCATCATAGATGGCGTTGGCGACCGCGGGCATAACCGGCAGCAGCGGCCCCTGCCCGCACTCCTTCGCTCCGAACGGCCCTCTCGCGTCCGGCCCCTCAATGAACTCGGTGACGATCTCCGGCATATCGAGCGAGGTGATGGTCTTGTAATCGAGCATCGAAGGGAACTTGTGCACCAAGGCGTGGGAAAGCCTGCTGGGGAGCCGCCGATAATCCTGTTCCTCCATCAGCGCCTCGCCCAGGCCCATGTAGATGCTGCCCTCGACCTGCCCGCGAGCCAGGACGGGATTCAGGGCCCGGCCCAGGTCGTGGGTGTTCCACAGCTTGGCCACGCGGACCAAGCCGGTCGCAGTGTCCACGTCGACCTCGACAACCGTGGCGGAGAAGGTGTAGGCGGGCGAAGTGCCCACGCCGCCGCCCTTGTACTTGGCGGCGGGAAACTTTGGCGGGGTGTACGATCCGACCGTGCCGATGGTGCCGAAGCGGGCTTCCGCGAGGCAGATGGCCTCGACAAAAGTCACTCGTTTTTCGGGGGCCGCGGCATCGAAAACGGCGCTGTCCGCAAAGCGCAGGCGCTCCTTGGGAACCTCGAGCTTGTCCGCCACGGCCTCCGCCATCATCGCTTTGGCGCGTTCGGCGGCCTGGATGGCGGCGTTTCCGGCCATCAAAGTGACGCGGCTCGAATAGGAGCCGAGGTCCACCGGGCCGAGGTCCGTATCGCCGGAATAGACCCGAATGTCAAAGGTCTTGATGCCCAATACTTCCGCGACCATTGCCGCTAGAACATCGTCCGACCCCTGGCCGATTTCCGTCGTGCCGGCGAAGAGCGTCACGCAGCCGCTGCGGTCGAGCTTGAGCTGAATGCCGGAATGCGGCATGGCGTTCCAGTAGATGGAAAGTCCCGCGCCGGTGAGGTAGCAGGAACAAGCCAGCCCGACGCCCCGGCCCTCCGGAAGCTTGCGGAACTTATCCTTCCATCCCGAAATGGCCACCACGCGGCGGATGCACTGCTCAAGGCCCACCGTTCCCAATTGCAGGAAGTTCGCTGTGAGCTCGTTGGGCTTCACGGCGATGCGGAGGCGCAATTCCGCCGGGTCAATTTTGAGTTTCTCGGCGATCTTGTCAATCTGCACTTCCTGGCCGAAACGAGGCTGCGGAGTGCCATGTCCGCGCTTGGGGCCGCAAGGGGGCTTGTTGGTGAAGAAGCGGGCGCCCTGGTAGCGGTACTTGGGGATGTGGTAGGTGGTGGTCTGGAGCGTGCCGCCGTAGAACGTGCTGGCCACGCCGTAGGAGCCGTAGGCGCCGCCGTCAATCACGTTCTGCAAGTGCATGGCGGTGATGGTGCCGTCCTTCTTCACCCCGGTTCTGAACTTCATCAGCATGGGGTGGCGCCCGCGGTGGCAATAGAAGACCTCCTCCCGCGTCAGGCTGATTTTCACGGGGCGGCCAAGCATCAGTGCCGCCTTGGATACAACGAATTCGTGATTGAAGGGATCGCTCTTGCCGCCGAATCCCCCACCGCACGGGGTGGCCACCACGCGGATGTGCCCGGCCGGCATTTCCAGCACCTTGGACAAAGCGCGGTGCAGGTAATGGGGAGTTTGCGTGCTCGTGTAAAGCGTCAGCTTGCCCTCGCGGTCCCGGACCGCGACCGAGGCATGCTGCTCCATCGGCAGATGCGTGTTTCCCTGAAAAAAGAAGGTATCCTCGAAGATTTCGTCGGCCTCGGCGAATCCCTTATCCACGTCCCCGAACTCGAAGGCCACCCGCTTGTGGATGTTCCCTTCCTCGCTGTAATCATGAATCCGCGGCTCGGGGTTCGCCAGGGCCTCTTCCGGATCGGCGATGGTCGGAAGGATCTCGTAGTCCACTTCGATCAGTTCCAGGGCATCGGCGGCGGTTAACTCTTCGCGCGCGATTACCGCGGCCACCGGATCACCGACGTGGCGCACGCGGTCCACGCACAGCGGAGTCTCGTCCTGGCTCACCGGCAGGATTCCATACTTGATGGGGAGGTCCTTTCCGGTCAGCACCAAATAGACGCCGGGATGAGCCAAAGCCCGCGACGTGTCAATGCTGCGGATGCGGGCGTGCGGGTGCGGAGAGCGCAACAGCTTGCAATACGCCATCCGCGGCAGGGAGATATCATCCGCGTAAATGGTCTGCCCGGTCACTTTGCCGCGGGCATCCACGCGACGGCGCGCATGGCCAATCACGCGCAGGCCGTCACCTCCGTCTTGCGCTCCAGCCGATTTTGCTGATGTTTTTTCGTCTGACACGTGCCGCCCCCGTTCCTGAAGACGCTCCGGCGCTGGTTGTTCGGATGCCTACTTGGTTGTTTCGCCGCGCTTGGCGATTTCCACCATGGCTGCTTCGACTGCGTCGAAAATCTGCAGATACCCCGTGCAGCGGCAAAGGTTCCCCGACAAGGCTTCGCGGATCTCCGCGCGGCTCGGGTGTGGATTGTGATCGAGAAGCGATTTTGCCGTGAGGAGAATTCCGGGCGTGCAGTATCCGCATTGCATGCCCCCCAGATCGGCAAAGGCCTCCTGCAAAGGGTGGAGTCTTCCATCCGTCTCCATCCCCTCGACGGTCAGGATCTCCCGGCCGTCGCAATCCACGGCCAGAACCAGGCAGGAGAGCACCGGCTTGCCATCCATGATAACGGCGCAAGCCCCGCATTCTCCCAGCTCGCAGCCGTGCTTCGTCCCGGTATGCCCCAAATCCTCTCGCAACACCTCAAGCAGAGTCTTGTAGGGGGCGAAGACGACGTCCTGCGCTTCGCCGTTCAAAACCATCTTTATGCGAGCCGTCTTCTGAGACTCGACGGGTGCCTCTCTCTTAGCCGCCACCTGATTCACCTCGGAGCAAATGTCCCCACAGCGAGGGGTCCCTCTTTGATTCGTAGCGTAAATCACATTAGGGGATGCTCCAAGCCCAATCAGTGATTTAAGTCACGTCCGGTTGTGCTCACCGTCACAAGAGAATCGTTTTTCGCTTCCCCTTTGTCCCGGCGGCCTCGGCAACACGATATGCTTTGCGCGATTGAGAGATCAGCGCCAAGACATGCTTAGTATATCCGATTCGGCTTGAACTTACTTTTAGGACGACCGAATTACCTGCCTGGCAGAACTCGGGCGGCAAAACCACGCCCAGCTCTGCTGAGGGGGCTTTGGGCGTAAGATTGATTAAGAGACGCTGGAGGTTGTAGCGATGATGCTCAGCGAGGATTCCCGTCCCCTGCCCCGGGAATGGGTCGCTGCCTATGAGCGGGACCGGCAAAGGCCGCTGCGCGGAAACGACCCGCTCCCCGAGCGGCGGGCCGCCCGCGCCCTCTTCGCATTCATCATCACGGGACTGGTCTTCGTCGCGTTCCCGGGAACCTTGCTTGGAGTCTGGAATCTGCTGTCCATCAGCGGGGCGCACGGCAGCGCGCGGGTCAGCCCCGCCTGGATTCAGGCCCACGGGCAGGCGCAACTGTTCGGCTGGGTGGGAACGTTCATTCTTGGCATCTCGCTCTATGTGCTGCCGAAATTTCTGAACCGGATGATTCGCAATTTCGGAATGGTGTGGCTGGCCTGGGCGCTGTGGAGCGGGGGAGCGGCTTGGCGCTGGCTGATTGGAGTAGGGATGCCGGGCTGGCGAGTGGGGATTGTCGGGTCGGTAGTTCTCGAGCTGCTGGGATTTGCCGCGGCACAATACCTGCTCTGGTTCGGCCGGACGAAGCCCCAGCCCTCGTCGCCCGCGCCGGAGAAGTCCTTTCCGGGTGACCTGGCCTCTTGGTTGGGCGTGGCGGGATTCACGGCCTTTGGAGCGGCGCTGCTGGTGAGCCTCGGCATCTCAATCCAAGTCGCCTGGCACTCGAATTCTCCGGTCTTCCCCGCAGTGGCGGACCGGATTTTCCTGATCACAGCCTTATGGGGCTTTGCGATTCCTGTGGCGTGGGGCTACAGCACCCGGTTCGTCACCATATTCGCGGGGCTGCATCCACCGCGGCAAAAGGCGGCGCCGTGGCTGGCGGCAGGAGTGGCCGCGATTGTCCTTTGCGCGATGGCGGGCCGGTTTTTGCTCGCGGATTTCCTCGCGGCGATGACGGCTTTCGGCGCCGTATGGGCGCTGCAAGTGTTCCGTCCCTCCGTTCGCCAGCCCAAGTACGGCGGGGCGTACCGTGGCTACCCTGCATTCATCCGCCTGGCGTACGTCTGGCTCATAGCCGGCGCGCTTCTCGGGGTTTGGGCGGATTTTGATCCTCGCCTGGGCGGATTGCCCGGCGCCTCGCGCCATGCCCTGACCGTGGGATTCCTGGCCCTGCTGATTTTTTGCGTGGCTCCGCTGATTCTCCCTTCGTTCCTTTCCGGCCGGGAGCTGCGCAGCACGCGCCTGATGGGCGCAAGCCTCTGGCTGCTTTCCACCGGCTGTTTTCTCCGCGTTTCGAGCGAGGCAGTTGCCTACTCGGTTCGCGGGGGCTGGAGCTGGAGGGTGCTTCCTGTTTCCGGCCTGATCGAGCTGGCGGCCATCACCCTGTTTGTGCTGAACCTGGGCTGGACGATGGCGCAGCCCGTGCCGGCGTGGTTTGCGCCCGGCGGCGTCGCGCCGGAAATGACCATCTACTTTTGTGTTTCGAGCTTTCCCAAAGCGCGACGCGTGCTGGTTGACGCGGGGCTTCAGACGCTCGCGAGGGCTCGAGAAATTCCCTACTCGCTGACGATTTCAGAAGCAGCAGCCGCCGATCACGTGGATCTCGATGGCGCGCTCAATGCACTCCGGGAATTTTTTGCGCTCCGCCAGCCTCGGCGCCGCGGCGCGGCCTCAGGCTGAGCAAAAATCGTCGTTGTGGAGGCCATCCTGCGCCAAGATGAGCGGCGGCGCAGAAGACCGGCAGCTCACAAGGAGAGAAAAATGCCAGCACCATCAACGAAACCAAGCCGCGAGATTCCCGCCGCCGAGAACGTGCGCGTGCAGGAACTGGCCAACTACCAGGATGGGGCGGTCGTGAGCCGAACTTTGCTCCATCGAGCCGCGGGCACCGTTACGCTGTTCGCCTTTGACGAAGAGCAGGGGCTGAGTGAACACACCGCTCCCTTCGACGCGATTGCCCACATCCTCGAAGGGACGGCGGAAATCACCATCTCCGGAAAGCCACTGACCGTCGGCGCAGGGGAAATGGTCCTCATGCCGGCAGGACAGCCCCACGCGCTGCGCGCGGCCACAAAATTCAAAATGCTGCTGACAATGATCCGTTCATCCTGAACGCCTTATGGCGTTGCCCGGCGGCGGAGTGACTTTCGTCATGGCCATTGCCGGACCGCATGTGATCGGATTCACGGGGAGGTGATTTTATGCCTGTTCAGATTGGAGCCAAGGTCGAGGGGTTTTCCAATCCCACCGGCCTGCTCTCGGATTGCCACCGGCGCATCGAGATGTTTCTTGGCTCGCTCGAGGCCGTCGCCAAGCTTCTGGATCGTCCGCTCGCGGAGGAGGCCCGGCGGGCACTTGCTTCCGCCCTGCGCTATTTTCGCGAAGCCGCGCCCAAGCACACCGCCGACGAAGAAGAGTCACTGTTTCCGCGCCTGCGCCGCATCACCCATCCAGAAGTCCAAGCGGCGCTCGCGGAGCTGGATGCGCTTGAGAAAGACCATCGCTGGGCCGTGCCACTGCACGACGAAGTCGAGCGGCTGGGGCAGCTGGCGCTCTCGCACGGCCACCTGTCAAACACCGAAGCGGAGGCTTTCCGCGAAGCCGTCGGGAAACTGGCTGCCATGTACCGGCGGCATATCCAACTCGAGGATCGGGTCGTTTTTCCAGTGGCGGCGCGGCTCTTGCCAGCAGCAGAGCAAGCAGCCTTGGCCGGGGAAATGGCTCGCCGAAGAAACGCTGTGCCCAGCTTCGATGCTCAGATGGAAACGCACGGCGCCGCACAGCCCAGGAAATAACCGCCCGCATGGGCGGAGCAGACCTTAATGCATCGGGTGGGTCGCGTCGAGAGCGAGGTTGAGCTCGAGGACATTCACGCGGGGTTCGCCGAGAAATCCGAATTGCCGACCGGCCGTGTTGCGCCGCACCAGCGCGCGCACCTGCTCCTCGCTCATTCCGCGCTCGCGGGCCACGCGCGGGACTTGAAATTCCGCCGCCGCGGGAGAGATGTCCGGATCGAGGCCAGAACCCGACGCCGTTACGAGATCCACGGGAATGGAAGCCCCGGGATTTTCGGCGCGCAGCCGCCGCACGCTCTCTTTCACGCGCGCGACCAGAACGGCGTTTGTGGGACCAAGATTTGACCCTCCCGATTGTGTTGGATCGTATCCAGTCCCCGCCGCCGAGGGCCTCGACCGGAAGTATCCCGGAGCGGAAAACGGCTGGCCCAGGAGGCGCGAGCCGATCAGTGTTCCATTCCGCTCGATCAGGCTGCCGTTCGCCCGCCTCGGGAAAAGCAGGTGCGCCAGGCCGGTTACCGCCAAGGGGTAGAGGATTCCCAAGAGCAGGGTTGTCGCCAGGGTGAACCGGACCGAGATGAGAAGATTCTTTTTCACGGTGTATGCCTCATGCGCAGCCCGCGCGGACGGGCCGCGCTACGCCTCGCTTCCCTTTTGCGCGACGCGATTTCCGCCTCCCTCGCCGCCAGCGCGCCGGATTCCGCCGCTCAAGCCAAGCCGATATGGGTAATGACCAGATCAATCAGCTTGATCCCGATGAACGGCGCAATCATGCCGCCCACCCCATAGAGGAGCAGATTCCGCCGCAACAGCACCGCCGCGCCCAAGGGGCGGTAGCGCACACCGCGCAGCGCCAGGGGGACCAGGGCAATGATAATCAGCGCGTTGAAAATCACCGCCGACAGGATCGCCGACGAGGGCGTTTGCAGCCGCATGATGTTCAGCGCGCCCAACTGCGGAAACGCCCCCGCGAACATCGCCGGGATGATGGCAAAATATTTGGCGACGTCGTTGGCTACCGAAAAGGTCGTCAGCGCCCCTCGCGTAATCAGAAGCTGCTTGCCGATCTCGACCACTTCGATCAGCTTCGTCGGATTCGAGTCCAGATCCACCATGTTGCCGGCTTCCTTGGCGGCCTGCGTTCCCGCGTTCATGGCCAGGCCCACGTCGGCCTGCGCAAGGGCCGGGGCGTCGTTGGTGCCGTCGCCGGTCATGGCGACGAGTTTT
>JAJXZD010000043.1 GCA_021780215.1 Acidobacteriota bacterium | reverse complement strand
TAGATGATCCGCTTCGCGATGAGTGTGGGTAGAAAAGCAGCGAGAAGCGCGATCGTGAAGGCCACATTCATTACCAGCATCCGGCCAGCCGTGCGGTCTGCTCGGTTCCGAATGGCCGCCCAATAGCTCCCAAACGATTCAATGAAGGGCAAGAGAAGCAAAGCTGCATTCATGTAATAGACATCCATCATCAATCCGCCGAGCGCCCCGAGGATGATCCATTGCCCGAAGCCGCGTTCGCCGCGCGTCCGCAGCCAATACGCCAGAAAGGCAGCCACGACAAATGCCGACAGCGCGTGGGACCACGACGGATTGAAATACATGTAGACAGGCAGCGAGCTGCCAAACCAGATGCCGAGTGTGGCGAGGAAGGCCCACCGTTCGGAAACAAACCGGCGGGCCAGCCGAAAGGAGAGCAAGAGGGCTAGAAATCCGTAACACGCGGTCCCGAAGGCCATCGCCACAATGTAAGGCCTGGAAAATCCGTCCGCAGCGACCTTCCCGCCGAGGCGGTCATAGAGGAGAACGCCTGCATGGGCGGTGAGCAGGAAGGGCGACCATAGCAGCGCCGGGCCGATGGAAAAATGGTTATTCAGGTAGCCGGTCGGGGTGTACTGGTTCGGGAGGACATTGTTTGCCGCGTCCGTGCGGCCCATCCGGAAGCTCAGGTTCGCGTGCCGCCAATCCTCCCGGAAATCCAGCCGGTGCTCGATGAGCAAGGACCTAGCAAAAGCGTAATAGCCTACCCCATCGCCACGCACCCAGGGGTTGCTAAATGGCAAAGTGAGAAGGAAAAGCAGAACCAGCGCGGCTTCGTATCGAGTAAATCTCAGCGATACGCTTCCCGCTCCTGGTCGAGCTGGCATGGCCTGAAAACTCAAGGCTCCTGTCCCGGACCGGGAGGCGCGTCTTGGCCGGCCCGATCCGTGGCGGGGGCAGAGGCAGGGGAGGCCGCGCCCGCAGTATCCTTTCGGAGGATTGCGATCAGCGAAAGCGGCGGCAGAGGAAGCCAGGAATCCACCAAACGGAACAGCGGCGTCAAAATATTGAGCATGCGAATTTGCATCAGGCCGAATGTCTTGCGGCGGAGAAGGCGGCCGTTCAGCCACCATGCCGGAACGCCCGGCCGGTTGAACTTCAGAATCTCCTCGACGCGGAATCCCGCCTGCTGCGCCGTCGCGGCTAATTGTTCCGACGTATAGCGACGGCAATGCCCCAGGACTTCGTCCAGAGTGCCGAAGAGCCATTGCCCGCAAGGCACCAGAATGATGGCGCGGCCGCCTTCTGCCAGGGCGTTCCAGATATTGCGTAGGGCGCCGGCATCGTCCGGCACGTGTTCGATCACGTTAAGGCAGATTACCGTGTCGAAGGATTGCCCGCTGGGAAAGGTGCCCGTCTCCGTCACGTTCGTATAGCCGATGTGCATATACGGCCGCGTGGAGGTCAGCGTGGCAAGGCGCTCCAGGTAATGCGGGTTGATGTCAGTGGCCCAATAAATCCAGCGCGGCATCAGATGAACGGAAAGGTTGCCGGTGCCTGCTCCCACCTCCAGCACGCGGTCGCTCACATACGGCCGGATCACATCGGCCATCCAGCGGTTGAAGCGAGGCGCGCGGTTCAGGCGGTCCAGAATTTCGCCGCCGTGCTCATCCCCGGCGTAGATGCGGCTCGATGCGGCGTACTTCCCGATCGCCCAGAGTGCGCGGACGCCATCCTTCCAGTTGATCTTCTTACCTTCGCGATAGGTCCGGCCCGAATAGTTGATCGGTACCTCGAAGATCCGGCTGCCGCGCTTGGCGAGCTTGATGGCGAGTTCCGGTTCGACGTCAAACGTCGAACTTTCCAGCGGAATGTTCTTCAGCAGATCCGCGCGCACCATCTTGTAGCACGTCTCCATGTCGGTCAGGTTCAGGTCGCAGACGATATCGCACAGGAAGGTAAGCAGCTTGTTCCCCAGCTGGTGCCGGAAAAACAGGGCGCGCTTATACCCTCCGGAAAGGAACCGCGAGCCGAAGACGGCGTCGGCATCCTCGGAGAGAAATACCTCCACCATGCGGAGCAGGTCGGACGGGTGATATTCGAGATCGGCGTCGTGAATGACAACGAGTTCGGTATCGGCGTGCGCCAAGCCTGTGCGAATAGCTGCTCCCTTGCCGCTGTTCTTCTCGTGGCGCACCCAGACCCAGGTGAACTTCGGGTCAGGAGCCGCGGCTTCAAGCGATGCACGGAAGCGGCGAATTGACTCTGCCGTCCCATCGGAGGAACCGTCGTCCACCACGATGACCTTGACCGCCTCCAACAGCCGCGATTCGCCAAGCACGCCCAGCCTTGCCAGGCTTGCTTCGACCAGGTATTGCTCGTTGTAGGTGGGAACGATTACGGATAATGTGGTGCTGGTGTGCGCGGCGCGATTCCCCAAACCGGCCGAGCCTTCGGCAGCGCCCCCGAGCGGGCGGGGTGCTCTTCCACGATTGGCAACAAATGTGGCGCTCATCGTATGCCGCTGTTTTGCCCGGTGCGGTGTGCGGCCGAACGCAGTGCAAAGCCGCTGGCGCGGCCCCTGCTCACCGCATCCCCCAGGCCTCCCGCTGAGAATACCATCGGATACAAGTTCGCTCCTATCCGGCTCATTCCGGTGTTGCCATGGCAGAAGCCGGCAAGGTGGCCGGCAGAGGCTGGGCGGCGACCTTGCTTTGGAAATATGCCGTCACACGATCCACGATTTCATGGAGCCGCGTCGAGGGGCGGAAGCCCGTCAGCAACTCGAGCTTCTGAAGCGATGGAACGCGGCGGAGCATATCCTCGAAGCCGGGCTCATACGCCTGGTCATAGGGAATGCGCGTGATGGGAGATTCACTGCCGGTGCGCTCCTTCACGACGCGCGCGAGTCCTTCGATGGAAATCTCCTCATCGCTTCCGATGTTCACCACCTCGCCGACGGCATGATCGTTGCCCACCAGGCGCAGAAGCCCCTCGATGGTGTCCCGCACATCGCAGAAGCATCGCGATTGCCGTCCTGATCCGTATACGGTGATCGGAGCTCCGTCCAGCGCCTGTCGCACAAATGTCGGCAACACCATGCCATAGCGGCCCGTCTGCCGGGGCCCGACCGTATTGAACAGCCGCACCACCAGCACAGGCTGCTTTTTCTCCTTCCAATACGACAGCGCCAGAAATTCGTCGAGGGCCTTCGATGCGGCGTAACTCCACCGTCCTTTGGTCGTGGGCCCAAGAACCAGGTCGGCATCCTCTGTAAACGGCACCTTCTCACTCTTTCCGTAGACCTCCGAGGTCGAGGCGGTGACCACCAGCTTTTTCTTCTTCGAGGCCGCGTCGAGCACCAGCTGTGTTCCATAGACGTTTGTCTCGAGCGTGCGCACAGGGCTTTCCACGATCAGCCGCACACCCACGGCGGCGGCCAGATGAAACACCACATCGGACTCGTCCACAAGTTCCGCCAGCAGGTGCTTGTTGGTGATCGAATCGAAAAAGTGATGGAACCGTGGATGCGTCTTCAAGTGCCGCACGTTCTCCACGCTGCCCGTTGAGAGGTCATCGAGAATGAAGACTTCATCTCCGCGCCGCAGCAGCGCCTCCGACAAATGCGATCCAATGAAACCTGCTCCGCCGGTGATGAGATGTCGCAATGCCGCCTCCTAGGTGGAAGTTTTGGGTCCCTCGCCGCCGCCCGTGGGGAAGCGCGAGCCTTTTCCGGTCTCTTCTCCGTACCCGTATCCATAGGCATAGGGGTAATAGCGATAGGAGTAGTAGTAGTCCGGCGCGCTCGAATCCACAGCATTGAGCACGACGCCAAGCAACCGGCACTTCACCGCCGCCAGCAGGTCGCGCGCCCGCGTGAAAGCCTCCTTGGGCGTCTCTCCGCTGCGCACCACCAACAGCACACCATCGGTCAGCGCCGAGAGAATCACCGCGTCGGTGGCAGCCATGATCGGCGGTGAATCAATCACCACAAATTTGTACCGGCGGCGCAGTTCGAGGATCGCCTCGCGCATGCGATGGGATGACAGCAGGTCCGCCGGGCTTGGCGGGACCGGTCCGGTGGTCATCGCCGCGAGATTGCTGATGACAGGATGAGTGCTAGTGGCCTCTTCCAGGCTGCAGACGCCCGCCAGATACGCACTCAAGCCCGATTCCTTCTCCACGGATAGGTTCAGCGCCCGGCGAATTCCCGGCTTGCGCATATCGGAGTCCATGAGCAGCGTGCGGTCACCGAGCTGGGCCAGGGTCACAGCTAGGTTGACCGCGGTGGTGGTCTTGCCCTCGCGCGGCAGCGCGCTGGTCACCAGGATGACCTGCGGCGGATGGTCGGCCTGCGAGAGCAGCAGGGAGGTTCGCAGCGCGCGAAAGGCCTCGGAGATCTGCGATTTCGGCTGAACATAGGACAGCAGTTCGACGCGCGGCTCACCAACTGTTTGTGCAGCGGGGTCTCGCACCAGGCGCGACAGCCGCCCAGAATGTCCATTCGCGCCGGGCAACGATGGAACCACCGCCAGCGAAGGAAGGCCCGTCAGCGTCTCGATGTCGCCTGGAGATTTCACCGTGTTGTCCAGGTATTCGCGGAAGAGCGCCAGGCCAATCCCGCCGATCAATCCCACCACCAGGGACAGGAGGATGTTCCGCGTCTTCTGCGGCGCGGAAGGAGTCGTAGGAACGAGTGCCGGGTCCACCACGCGGATATTGCTCGATCGCAATCCGGCGTTGATTGTGGCTTCCTTAAGCTTCTGCTGCAGCCCGTCGTAGAGCTGTTTATTGGTTTCAGCGTCGTGCTGCAGAATGCTGTACTGCACGAGCTTCTCGGCGGTGTCGTTCGCCTCAGTTTTCTGCTTGTCCAGCGCCTCCTGGAGAATTTCCACGTGGCTGCGCGCGGTGTTGTAGTCCTCGCGGATTCCGTCGGCAACGACCTGGCGCGCCTTGGCCAGGTCTTGATCCACTTCTTTCTTCTGCTCGACAATCCGCTGGACCTTGGGGTAATTCGGGCCGAATTGATTGACCGCTTCGGCGTACTGTTCGTCAAGGTCGGACTTGTGCTTCAGGAGGTCCTGAATAACCGGGTTGTCTCGGGCAACTGGAAGTGAGTCCACTTCGCCGGCCTGCGCCATCCGGTAGAGAGCTTCCCTGTCCGCCAGATCCGCTTCCGCTGCAGTCAGCGACTTGCTCAGGTCCGCCAGTTTTTGCGTCGAGATGTCCTGCTTTTCGTCAATCTGCCAGATTTGGTTGGCGCGCTCGTAGGCCAGGCGCGCGTTTTCCGATTTCTCCACCTTGATGCGCAGCTCCTCGAGCTCGGAGGAGAGCCAGTCGGAGGCCTGCGTCGTGGCGTCGTATTTGCTCCGAAAATTCTGCTCAATGTAGTTCTGCACATGGGCGTTCACCACCCGCGCGGCGAGCTGCGGATCCTGAGCCGAAAATCGTACTTCGATCAGCCGGCTGTTCGGAACACGCTTCACGCTGAGCCTTCCCAGGAAGGCTCCCAGGACGGCCGGCCGCCGGTCCGCCGCCCCTCCACTCTGAAACGCCGTGCGCGAGCGGCCGCCAAATTCCGGATAGCTTTCGAGGTCCATGGACTTGATCGTCTGCAGGGCGAGCGTTTCGCTTTGTAAGACCTTGGTCTGTGTCTCGATGTAATCCTCGGTGTCAACGTATTCGTCGTAGGAGTTGGAGTCCTGGAAGGGGCTCGCGGTTTGCGATTCCCGGTCTACCTCCACGCGCGCAGCGGCCTCGTACACCGGCTTCATCTTGAACGTGGCGATCGTCACCACCGTCACTACAGTGAGAAAGAAGGTAAGGATCAGCCACTGGTGCTTGCGCAGAATAATGAGGTAGTCGAGCAGGTGGGGCTCACGGGGCATCTGGTCCCATGGAAGCAGAGAGGGAGCGGGAATCACTGCCAGCGACTCGACCGGCTTGCGGTCCCGCAGAGCGAATCTGGATGCGTCTTCCATGCCGGTTACCAGCCTTGTGTTCCGCCTATCGCGGCGCCCTGCTTCATAGGCCCCCGTCTACGGAATGCGATAAATGGCGATGCCCGTTCCGATGCCCACGGCCGATTGCGCCCCGATGGCGAGCGCTTTCTTCCCCTTGCTATCCGGCACATACAGAATGTCGTTGGATTCGAGCGGAATATCGCTGGCCTTGCGCTTTTCAATGGCTTTCAAGTGCACAGGGATAGTCTGTTTCTTCCCCGTATTCGGGTCTGTCCGCATGATGACGGCAGAGTTAGCCTTAGCGAAACTGTTTAGGCCATGAGCCAGCGCGATGGCCTTCAACACGGTTACCTGCTCGCCGTGGCTCTGGAGCACATATCCCCCCGGCGAAAGCACTCCGCCCCCCATGACGTACACGATTCCCGCGTGGGGCACGGTAATCGTGTCGCCGCCGTAAATCGGAATGTTGTAAACGGAGTTTCCCGATTCGAGCAGGTCCTGCAAACGGATGGTGATCTTCTCCTCATCTTGGCCAGGACTGCTCTCCGCTGCTGTTGTTCCGGCCTTGCTCGCCGTCGTGGTGGCGCTTGCCGGGACCATCTTCGGCGCGCTCGCCGGCAGCGGCCGCGTGACGATGACCACGCTCCCCGCGTCGTCGGAAATTCCCCCGGCAGCCGACAGCACCTCGAGCAGCGTGGTGGGCCGGAAAACTTGATAGACCATGGTGTGCTGCACGGCTCCCACGACCGTAACGGGCTGGCTGTTCTGTTCCTTCACGAACACGGACACTTGAGGGTGGGTCACCAGCCCATTTTCCATCAGCAACTGTTCAAGCTTCGTTTCGAGCTGGAAAGCCGTCAGGCCCGCCGCCTGAATTTTTCCGGGAATCAGCGGATAGCTGATGTCGCCGGTATCGCTGACGCGAACGTCGCGAGAAAGATCGGGGACATCAAATACATCAATGTGCAGGAGGTCGCCGGGACCGACGGGCATATCCGCCGGATGCGTGGCGGAGAGTGCCGCGAGTTGCTGAATTTTGGCGTTCGTTTGCTGCGAGGTTTCGTACTTCGCCTGGTCCGGCGACGCTGGCACCCCAAATGCCAATAATAGAGCCGCCAACCAGAAAAACTTCGCCCCAAGCCAGCCCGAAACCTCACGGACCGTGACCAGCATTGCCAGAGATGACCCCGCCGACACTATGGCTTAGCGCGCGCATCGCTGTCAACCACGCGTTTCATAGCGATAGGCGATGCGGGCGGTCTTCCCGAGCATGGCGGCAACCGAACAGTATTTCTTCTGGCTCAGCTCGATGGCGTCGCGCACGGCCTTGTCATCGAGCGGGCCCTCCAAGAGATACACCATTTCGATCGAGGTCCAGACGGCGGGCGGCTCGGTGGCGCGTTCTCCGGATACGCGGACTTCCAGCGAGCGAAGCGGCTGGCGTTTCTTCCGCAAAATCAACGCCACGTCCACAGACGTGCAGGCGCCAAGCGCCGCAAGGAGCATTTCCATGGGGCCCGGCGCGGAATTACTCTGACGGTCCGCGTCGAACAACACCTCGTGGCCCGACGGCGTGAGAGCCTGAAATTTTTCTGCGCCGAGCCATCTAACCGTGGCGGTTTGCATACGCACCTCCATGAAAAACCGCATCCGCGGCAGCAACAAATGAAATTCCGGGGCAGCCTTCCCCGCGCCGGAGGAAATCCCTTAGCGGCGGTCGAGTGCGGGATGGCGGACGTCGCGTCCGGCGACGAAGTAGATGACGTCCTCGGCGATGTTAGTGGCCTGGTCGCCGATGCGCTCGAGGTTCTTGGCCACCAAAACCAGCTCGAATGCCGAGAAAACCACCGAGGAATTCTCCATCATGTAGGTAAGCAGCTCGCGGAAAAGCTGGTCGCGCAGGCGGTCCACCTGATCGTCGCGCTGCATGACGCTCTGGGCCAGCTCGGGGTCGCCGCGCACCACGGCGTTGAGGCTGTCGCGGACCATGCCCTCGGCCAGCTCGCTCATGCGTGGCAGGTCCACGTACGGCTTCACCTGCGGATGCCGCAGAATACGCAAGGCGGACTGCGCGATGTTCACGGCCTGGTCGCCGATGCGTTCCAGCTCTCCGTTGATGCGCGAGATGGCCAGCAGAAAGCGGAGGTCGGCGGCCATGGGGGCCTGCAACGCCAGCAAGCGCTGCACGCGGTCGTCAATTTCGATCTGCATCTCGTTGATCGCATCTTCCTCGGCGATCACCGTTTCAGCGAGATGCTCGTCGGCGTCGAGCACGGCGTGAACCGCCTGGTGGACGGCGCGCTCCGCCAGGCTGCCCATCCAGAGCAGGCGCTGCTTCAATTCGTCGAGTTCATGCTGCCAGTGGCGCTCCATGAATCTTCCGCTCCCCTACGAACAGTATAGCTCCCGCGGATCGAGCGCGAGGGCCGCTGTTCCTGTCATGCACCCGCTGTTGTTCATCCGAACCGCCCGGTGATGTAAGCCTCGGTGCGCGGGTCGGACGGCGTGGTGAACAGCCGGGAAGTCTCCCTGTGTTCGATCAGCCGGCCGTCCAGCATGAAGGCGGTAAAGTCGCTGGCACGGGCGGCCTGTTGCATATTGTGCGTGACGATGGCCAGCGTGTAGCTGTCCTTGAGCGTGAACATCAGCTCCTCGATCTTCGCCGTGGTCACCGGATCGAGCGCAGAACAAGGCTCGTCGAGGAGCAGCACTTCGGGATCCACCGCCAGCGCCCGCGCGATGCACAACCGCTGCTGCTGCCCTCCGGAAAGAATCAGTGCGGATTTGTGAAGAATGTCCTTCACCTCGTCCCACAGCGCGGCCCGGCGCAGGCTGTGCTCAACCAGGTCGGCCAGGCGGCCCTGATAGCCGTTGATGCGCAGCCCGTAGGCCACATTGTCAAAAATCGACTTTGGAAAGGGATTGGGCCTCTGGAACACCATGCCGACGCGGCGGCGGAGATTCACTGCGTCGATTTTGCGAATGTCCTGCCCATCCAGCAGGATCTCCCCCGTGTAATGGCTATGGCGAATGAGGTCGTTCATGCGGTTCAAGGTCCGCAGGAATGTGGACTTGCCGCAGCCGGACGGGCCGATCAGCGCGGTGATGTGGTTCGTCGGAATATTCAGGCTCAATCCGAAAAGCGCCTGCTTCGGACCATAGAAGAAATCGAGGTTCGAGATCTGAAAGCGCACCCGGCGCTCC
Source organism: Acidobacteriota bacterium (assembly GCA_021780215.1). Classification (GTDB taxonomy): domain Bacteria; phylum Acidobacteriota; class Terriglobia; order Acidiferrales; family UBA7541; genus Palsa-295. The sequence continues at coordinate 12,332 of JAJXZD010000043.1, read as the reverse complement.
TCGGCTGAGGCTGCCGTGGACGCATCGGTCGCGCGGGCATGCAGGGCAGACCGCCCGGCGGCCGCATTGACTCAGTGGGGGATGGAAACCTTGTCAGGCACCGCGGGCCGCTCCTCGGCGGCTCAGCATCAGCCGCGTGATGATGTTTGCCGCCAGAACCAGCGCCAGTAAGACCAGCCCGGCCGCCCATGCCTGCCGGTGCCAGTCGTCGTACGGCGAGATGGCGTAAGTATATATCAGGACCGGCAGGGATGCCGTCGGCTGGTTCCAGCCGGGACTCCAGTACAAATTGTTGAAGGCGGTGAAGAGTAGCGGAGCCGTCTCTCCGGCCACGCGCGCCAGGTCCAGCATGATTCCCCCGATGATGCCCTGCAGGGCCGCCGGAATCACCACGGTCGCCACCGTCCGCCATCTGCTCGCCCCCAGCGCCATGGCTGCCTCGCGAAGGCTGCTGGGAACCGCGCGCAGAAATTCCTCCGCGCTGCGCACCGCGATCGGAATCATCATAATTCCCAGGGCGAAGCCCCCGGCCAGTGTTGAAAACTGGTGCCGCGGCACCACGACGACCGCGTAGGCAAAAATGCCAATCACGATCGAAGGAACGCCATTCAGCAAATCCGTGGCGTAGCGGACAAAAAACGAATACCACCGGCCGCCGAACTCCGCCAGATAGACCCCGCTCAGCAAGCCAATGGGAATCCCAAACAGCGACGCCACAACCAGAAGCTTCGCGCTGCCGACAATGGCGTTGGCCATGCCGCCGCCCGCCTCGCCGACCGGCGCGGGCAGCTTGGTGAAGAAATTCCAGTTGATGTCCCGACCGCCATGCCACGCCAGATAGCCAAGGATAACGCCCAGCACCCCAACGGTGATGAGCGCGCAGACGCCTGTCAGGCCCAGCATCACGGCATTGACAGCCTTTCTCCACACCAGCCGGACGCTCATGAGTGCGCTACTCCGCGCTGCTCGGTGGCAAGAATAAGCAGTCGGGCCAGTCCGTTCAGCACAAAGGTAAGGAGAAAGAGCACCAGACCAAGTTCCACTAGGGCGTTAATGTAGAGCGGGTAGGTGGCCTCGCTGAATTCGTTGGCGATCACCGCGGCAATGGTGTATCCCGGCGAAAAAAGGGATGCGGCGATGCGCGGATCGTTCCCGATGACCATGGTGACCGCCATGGTCTCGCCCAAAGCCCGCGCCATGGCCAGAAAAATCGAGCCGAAAATCCCGCCCCGCGCGTAAGGAACCACCACATGCCAGGTCGCCTCCCAGCGCGTTGCTCCCAGCGACATGGCCGCCTCGCGCTGTTCCCGCGGCACCACCAGCAGCACCTCCCGCGAGATGGAGACAATGAAAGGGACGATCATGATTGCCAGAACCAGCCCCCCGGTCAGGAGGCCAATCCCGTAGGCCGGGCCCTGAAAAATCGGCAGGAATCCCATCGTCCGTTTCAGAAACGGCTCAATCACCTCCCGCATCAGCGGAATCACCAGAAAAATTCCCAGCAGCCCGTAAATCACGCTCGGGACCGCGGCCAGCAGGTCCACCAGGAAGGCCAGAACGTCGGAAATCTTGCGCGGGGCCAGCTCCGCCAGGTAGATCGCGGCGCCCAACCCCAGCGGAACTGAAATCACGAGCGCCACAACCGTGGTCACCACGGTGCCGTAGAGGAATGGAAGGGCCCCGAAATGTTCGAACACCGGGTCCCAGGTTTGCATGAAGAAAAAATGCCATCCGGATTGAACCCGCGAGAGCCGGGAATTGGTCCAAAGCTGGAGCACCAAAAGTCCGGTGATCGCCAGGATGGTCGAAGCAAACAGCAGGGTGACGATGTGAGCTACCTCATCCCCGCTGACAAAACGCCGAAGCCAGGCGCGCGGCCCCTCGTGTGAGGGAGCCACGCTCCCGGCTGTTTGAATCGCGTTCGACATTCCCCCCTACTGGATCCGCGCGATGTCTTTCTCTTCCTGCAGGACCACCGGGTGCGGCAAGGGCGCATAGGCCAGCCCGGCGGCGTACGCCTGTCCTTGCATAAGCATCCAGGTCAAAAACTCCTTCGTGGCCTGTCGCTTCGCCGCATCGCTGATTTTGGCCGGAATTAGGAACCAGGTAAAGCTCGAAATCGGGTAGGACGACTTGCCCGGCGCGTTCGTGATGGAAACGCGAAAATCCGCGGGCATGTTGCGGGCTGCGCCAGCCGCGGCCGCGGACACCGACTCGATAGTGGCCTTGACGAACACGCCCGCAGGATTTTGAACGTCGCCGTACGGAATGCGGTTCGAAAGGGCGTAGATGAGCTCAACGTAGCCGATCGCGCCGGGAGTCTGCTTCACCAGCCCGGTCACTCCCTCGCTGCCCTTGCCCCCGAGACCAACCGGCCAGCGTACCGACGTGCTCGTCCCCACCCGGCTCTTCCATTCCGGGCTGACCTTCGAAAGGAAATCGGTCCAGATATACGTAGTGCCGCTGCCATCGGAGCGGTGGATGACCACAATATCCGTGGCCGGGAGGTTGACCCCCGGGTTGGCGCTAGCAATCTCCGGATCGTTCCACCGGGTCACCCGTCCGAGGTAGATGCCGGCCAGCGCCTTGGGCGTGAATTTCAGCTCGGCATTCACGCCGGGGATGTTGTAGAACGGCATCACTCCACCGAGAACCGTCGGAAAATGCAGAATCGTGAAGCCCGCAGCGGACAACTGCTGGTCCGTCATCGGCCCATCGGAGGCGCCCCAATCCACCGTATGCGAGGTCAGTTGCGCGATGCCGCCGCCGGAGCCGATCGAAGCATAGTTGATCTGAACATTGGGATGCAGCTTGTGATATTCGGAGAACCATTTTGAATAGATGGGATAACCAAAGGTCGAGCCGGCCGCGTTGATCAACACGGCGGACTGCGCCTTGGCCCCTCCGACGACGAGCAGCACCGCGAGAATTGTTCTCCAGGTCCCTGTGAATCTCATGCGCATCTCCCTTGTGGCTGAGTTTTAAGTTTCCGGCAATTCTGTTACAGAATTATTAAAGCGGAACCGCCCAACCGCCCGCCCGCGTTCCAGCCGGGGCAGTCACCCCCCCCCCGGCATGCCACACCCCCAGGCGGCAAGCTGCCATGCATACTACTGGGCGCAGCCATGCCAGATTCCTCCTCGGAGGAACGCGCGCATGGGGACATTTGCGCTACTCCGACGCGAGGGCCGCCCTTTCCGTCCTGGTCTCGAGCTGCCGCCCACGCCCGTGGCGCACTTCCAGGCCCCGCACCCAGAACAGAATATCCTCGGCAATGTTGGTCGCGTGATCGGCGATGCGTTCCAGATGCCGCGAGGCCAGCACGTATTGCAGATTGGGGGCAGTTTTCGCGGGATGGTTAGCGATGCCCGCCAGGAGCGCGTCGAAGAGGAGATCGCAGGACCGGTCCACCGTGTCGTCGCTTTCGAGCACCTGGATGGCAAGGTCAGCGTTCCGGTAAATCAGCGCGCCCAGGCTCTTCGACACCATGGCACGCACCGAGCCCGCCAGCGCATCCAGCCCCGCGGGGGCCTCCGCCGCGCCCATGGCGCAAAGCGAAATTGTGCGCTCGCTAAGGTTGACCGCCAGATCGCCCATGCGTTCGAGATCGTTGTTGACCTTGAGTGTGGCGACGATCAGCCGGAAGTCCGTCTCAAGCAGCCCTCCTTGCCGGAGCATGCGGATGGCGTGCTCGTCAATCACGATTTCAAGCTCGTTGATGCGCGGTTCGTTGAAGAAGACTTCGCCCGCCAGCCGCTCGTTCTTGCCGAGCAAGGCGGCAACGGCCCTGTCCACGGATGCTTCCACGCTGCGCGCCTGCGCAATCAAGTAATTCACGAGCGTGGCCTGCAACCCCGCCGAACCCTCTTCCCTGAGTGAAGTCACGGAGATCTCTCCCATCTCACACCCGACAAGAAGCTGGAGCGCGCAGCCCTTTGTACCTTCTCGCACGTCGATTGCGAGCGGATGAAAGGGAGGTGAAAGGTCCATGACAATCGCTGAATCTATGCTTCCGGCGGCACCGCACGCCCAGACAGAAAGAGGGCCATGCGCCCACGTGCTTCATCCGGCCAGTGGAATTGAAAAGGAGAACTTCGATCCGGCACCGACTTCGCTCTCGACCCAGATGTGCCCGCCATGGGCCTCGACGATGTGGCGAGCAATGGAAAGGCCCAGGCCCGTCCCGCCCGCTTCGCGCGAGCGAGCCGCATCCACACGGTAGAAACGCTCGAAGATGCGTTCCTGGTCAGCCAGCGGAATGCCAATCCCGGTGTCGGCCACTGTAATGATGGCTTCGCGAGCATCCGCCGAAGCACTCACGCGAATGCGCCCTCCCGGCGCCGAGTACTGCACGGCGTTGTCGAACAGATTTTGCAGCACCTCCTGGAGCAGCGCCGCATCGCCGCGAATGGCGGGCAGCCCCTGCGGGATCGCGATTTCCAGCGCGATCTCCTTGCGGTTGGCCTTCAGCGTCGTGGTTTCCGCGCAGCGGGCGGCCAATTCGTGGATGCTCACCGGGCGAAGCTCCAGATCGAGCTTTCCGGCTTCGATGCGTCCCAGCTTCAGCAGGTCATCGGTGAGGCGGGCCAGCCGGGCAGCGTGCTCGCGGATGATTTCCAGAAAGCGCCGGTTGTTGTCCGGATCGTCAACCGCACCGGCCAGCAGCGTTTCCGCAAAGCCCCGAATTGCCGTGAGGGGCGTCCGGAATTCATGCGACACGTTGGCCACAAAGTCCTGCCTCACCCGCTCGAGGCGCCGAAGTTCGGTCATGTCGTGCAGCACCACCACGGCGCCCGAGGGCACTTCCGCGCCGGCCGCTTCCCCCGCCGCAGCCACCGGCGAGAGGATTTTTAGCGGCCGCACCGGCGCGGCGGTCACTGAAAAGCTCCGCGGCTGGACGATGCCCGTCGTAATATCGGCGCTTAGCCCCTCCTCGCCGCGCAGGGCGCGTCGAATCAGCCCGAGCAATTCTGTGTGGCGCACCGCTTCGATGAGCGGTCGCCCTTCGATGGCCGCGTCCAGGTTCAGAATCTCTCCGAAGGCGCGATTGAAGAATATGACCCGTTCCTGAGCGTCCACCACGGCGACGCCTTCGATCATGCTGCGCAGGATGGCGCTGGAGCGGTCGCGTTCCTCGCGAAGCGTTTGGATGATTGCTTCGATTCGCACGACGGCGGAGTTCCACGCGTCCGCCAGGGCGGCCAGTTCGTCCCCCGCGCGCTCGGCTGGCAGAGGATGCAGGTCTCCCTCGGCGGCCCGGAGTGCGAAGCCTTTCAGCCTTTCGATCCGAACAGCGAATAGACGCGAGAAAACCAGCGCGATTATCGCTCCCAGCAATAGCCCGGCAATTGCTGCGGCCAGGAGCATCTTTCGCTCCTGCGGCAGCCCCTCTTGCTCGGAGGTCACCGGCAGGGCCATACAGACGGCCACGGTCCGGCCCTCAGGCAACTGATAGCGAATGGCGCGATATAAGAAATTCACATTCCGCTTCGGATCGCGCCGCTGGGATTCTCCGGCCCCATCGGCAAGGGCCTGGCCGATTTCCGGGCGGCTCGAAATATTCTCACCCGTTTCCGCGCGTCGTTGGGAATCGGCTAAAACTTCGCCGGCACCGTTGAGGATCGTGACACGAGCGCCGCTCCGCGCCGTTCGCGCGGCCCACGCGTGCAGCTCAGCCGGATCGGACGATAGAGGCGGATTGACCATCGCGAGATCCAGAAGAGAGCCAAGCTGGCGGCTCGTGGCGCGGACAGCATTACTGCGCCCCATCCGCGCGAATCCAACTCCGATGATAAGCACAGTTCCCAGCAGGAGGGCGGAATAGGCCAGCCCAAGCTTCCAAAATGGCCTAGCTAGCACGGGTTTCGAAGAGATAGCCGGCGCCGCGGATCGTCTTCATATAGACCGGGTGCTGCGGATCGGCCTCGATCTTCTCGCGCAGGCGGCGCACATAAACATCCACGCTGCGCGGCGTGACAAACCGCTCCGTGCCCCACACGCCGTCGAGCAGCTGGTCACGCGTGAAAACGCGGTTCGGCCGCGCCGCCAGAAAGTGCAGCAGGCGGAATTCGAGCGTGCTCATCGTGACCGGCTTCCCTTCGCGCGTCACACGGTAAGAGGCTGGATCAATTCGCAGCGGGCCGATCTCGATGACCTTCTCGTTCACCGAGCCCGGCTCGGTGCGTCGCAGAAGCGCCTTGACGCGGGCCACCAGCTCGCGCGGACTAAAGGGCTTGGTCATGTAGTCGTCGGCGCCAAGCTCCAACCCGACCACGCGGTCCGCTTCTTCCCCTTTCGCGCTCAGAATGAGAATGGGCAGGCGATTCAGCGCGACATCCTTGCGCACTTCCCGGCAGATTTCCAGCCCAGGAAGTTTCGGCAGCATCAGATCCAAAACCAGCAGGTCGGGAGGATTCTTCCGCAGTTGAGCAAGCCCTGTGGCGCCGTCGCTGCAGGCGGCCACCTGGTAGCCGTCCTTTTCGAGGTTGTAGCGGACTAGTTCAATAATATCCTTGTCGTCTTCAATCGCTAGCACGCGTTTCATGGCTTCTTCATGAGCGGATTCGCTCACACCATACGGGAATGGCGCCAGGGGCGCAAGCTGCAGATGGTCGGAGAGAGCGTTTTTAATGCCCTTGTAATGTGGTTCCACTCTGATACGCGGCGTCCAACTTGAAACATTCCAGAAGTCTCTCCCCGTCTTCAAGTCACAGCCCGCAACCGCATGCTTATTATTTTATATCAGTTGCGTTGAACTCCCCGCGCCTGCTTTGGCTCCCAGCCTGCTTGAAAGGAATGCGCTATGGCCGGACGGCCATATCAAGCGGGAGCACTGGCAGCGGGCTGGGCAGGCCGGAAGCGCAATGGGGCGCCTCAGGGGTTCGCTCCTGCGGCGACGCCAAGGAACAAGAGCGGTATGTTCAAATCGAGACACTTTTCCATTCGGGGCAAGCTCACAAGGATTGTCCTGGGCACAAGTGCCGCAGGGGTGTTGATGGCCTGCGCAATTCTGGCCGCGTTCGACATCGTTTACTTTCGCCAAGCCCTCGCAAGCAGTCTGCTGCAGGCCGCGCAAGCCACCGGCACGGCTGCGGCCGCGGCGATCTCCGCAGATGACGCGGAATCCGCGCAGGAAACCTTGAATTCGCTGGCTGCGCGGCAGGATATCGTCGAAGCATGTCTTTATCGCAACGATGGGACGGTCCTTGCGATGTATGCCCGAAGGGGCGTGCACGCCAACCTCATCCTTCCACTGCCCCGGCCGGCGGAGATTCGCGCGACAAGCCAGGAGATGGTCGTGTTCCAGCCCATCTGGCACAACGGCAAAGAAGTGGGAACAGTCTTTCTGAAGTCCGATCGGGAGAAGCTCTATGCCTGGATGAAGAGGTTCGTGGAGACGGCATTGCTGGCCCTGCTGGTGTCCTTTGTCACGGTCTATGTGCTGGCCTCCCGGCTCCCGCGAACAATTTCCGGGCCGATTCTGGACCTGGCGCGGACCGCGTTCGCCGTCTCAATCCACAAAGACTATTCCCTCCGCGCAACGAAAAGGGCCGACGACGAGGTCGGATGGCTCGCCGACTGTTTCAACGGAATGATGGACAAGATTCAGAAGCAGGAAGCTGCCTTGCGCAGGGACCGCGACGAACTCGAGGCACGCGTGAACGAACGCACGCTCGACCTGCAGAAGGAGGTCGCAGAGCGCGAGGAGGCGCAACGGACTCTTGCCGAAAGCACTCGTTTTCTGGACTCGCTCATTGCTCACACGCCCGTGGGGATTGTCGCCATTACCTCGGATCACTGCATCCGATTGTGCAATCCAGCATTCGAGAAGATTTTCGGGTATTGCCAGCGGGACATCGCGGGCCGCTCCATCACGGAACTCCTCTCCACCCCTGAACTGGATGCCGAAGTGGCCAGGAACCAGGCCGCGCTGGCCAGCGGAGAGACCGTTCACATGGCCACGAGACGCCGGCGGAGCGACGGTTCCCTTGTTGAAGTCGAAACCTTCTGCGTGCCCCTGTTCACCGGCGGGCAGCCAGCCGGCGCAGTGATCCTGTACCAGGACATTGCTGAACGTCTCCGCGCGCAACGGGAACTCGAGCGGCAGAAATCCTTCTTGAATTCCCTGATTGATAACTGTCCCGTGGGCATCGTCGTGGTTGACTCCGCCGTCGCCGTCCAGATGTGCAATCCCGCCTTCGAGAGCATCTTCGGTTACCGCCAGACGGGAATCGCCGGGAAGTCGCTCATGGAACTCGTGACTCCCGAGGAGCTCTCCGAGGAAGTGGAGTCCGCGGTTCGGCGGTTTCGCGAGGGGGCCAAAACACACATGGTCACCCGGCGCAAACGCGCCGACGGAACGATGATTGACGTCGAGGCATTCTGCGTTCCCCTCGGCACGGTGGGGTCGCCCGGCGGCGCGATGATCATCTATCAGGACATCACCGAGCGCCGCCACGCCGAGCGCGAGCTGGCTGAGCGCACTCAGTTCCTCAATTCCCTGATTGAGAACACTCCTCTGGCCACGGTCGCGGTCGACGCCGGCGGCGCGGTGAAGATGTGCAACCCCGCCTTCGAAAAGATGTTTGGCTTCACCCGGGAGGAGATCCTCGGCCGGGGCACGGCCTACATGATTACTCCGGAGGAGCTGCGTGCGGAAATGGAAACCTATGTCAAGCAGATGCTCCAGGGGAACGTGGTCCACTTCGAGACAAAACGCAAGCGCAAGGACGGCAGTTTGTTCGATGTCGAGGTCTTCTACTCCTTGATCCCCGCGCAAGAGCAAGCCAGGGTAGCTCTGGGGATGTATCAGAACATCACCCCGCGTAAGAACGCCGAGCGGGATCTCGAGGAGCGGACCGGTTTTCTGAATTCCCTGGTCGAAAATCTTCCGGTAGGCGTCCTCGTCACGACCTGCGACCACGTCGTCCAGATGTGCAACCCCGGCTTTGAAAAGCTCTTTGGCTATCGGCAGCGGGAGATTCTTGGCCGCGATGTCTTCGAGCTTCTGGGGGCTCGCGAAGCCAGTGCGAGCATGCAATCCATCGGGCTGGTCCTTGCGCAGGGCAAGCCCGCCCATGTGGTGGGGCCGCGAAGCCGAAAGGACGGCTCGCTCGTATTTGCGGAAATCCTCGGGGTTCCGCTGATGCGGGGTGGCATCCACTCGGGAAATCTGGTGATTTACCAGGATGTCACCGAGCGCAAACAGGCGGAGGAAGCCCTGCTGCGGGCCAAGGAAACGGCCGAAGCAGCCAGCCGGGCCAAGAGTGAATTCCTGGCCAACATGAGCCATGAAATCCGCACCCCGATGAACGGTATCTTGGGAATGACGGAACTGGCGCTCGATACCGAGCTCACCGCCGAACAGCGCGAGTACCTCGCGATGGTGAAACTTTCCGCGGACTCTCTCCTCAATCTGCTCAACGACATTCTGGACTTCTCAAAGATCGAGGCCGGCAAGCTCGAAATCGAGCGGATTGATTTTCCGTTCCAACAGAGCCTCGGCGAGATCGTCCGCGGACTGGCGCTGCGGGCCCACCAGAAGGGCCTCGAACTGGCCTGGCGCGTGAAGCCTGAAGTCCCGAAGCGGCTGAAAGGCGACGTTCACAGGCTGCGGCAGATTCTCGTCAACCTGGTGGGCAACGCGGTGAAATTCACGGAGCGGGGCGAAGTGGTCGTAGAGGTCGAAAAGGCCGGCGAGGATGCCTCCGGCCATCTGCTGCATTTCCTCGTCCGGGATACCGGCATTGGAGTCCCCGAGGAAAAGCAGAAATTGATTTTCGAGGCATTCACGCAAGCGGACAGCTCCGCCTCACGCAAATATGGGGGAACTGGCCTGGGATTGGCCATCACTTCGCGTCTGGTGAAATTGATGGGGGGACGCATCTGGCTTGAAAGCAAACCCGGCCGCGGCAGCACCTTCCATTTCACATGCCATTTCGGATTCGCCGCCAGCGAGGAACCGGCAAACCCGCCCGCCGATCCGGAATTGCTCTGCGGCCTCGCCGTTCTTGTGGTGGACGACAACCAGACCAACCGGACCATCGTGGCGGAACTGCTCTCGTCCTGGGACATGCGGCCCGAAACGGCCGAAGGAGGGGCGGGCGCGCTCGTGGCCCTGAACCGCGCGGAGCGCGAAGGCCGCCCTTTCCGTCTGGTCATCACCGATATGCAGATGCCGGAAATGGATGGATTCGCCTTCCTCAGCGCGATGCGCGAGGATCGCAAATTCTCCCGTCTCCCGGTTCTGCTGCTGAGTTCACACCCGCAGGATGGTGAAAGGCCCCGAGCCAGGCAGCTCGGCGTCTCGCACTATCTGACTAAGCCGGTGCAGCCCATCGAGCTTCTCAATGCCATTCTCGAAACTCTATCGAGTGCGCATCCGCCGACGACGCACGCGCGCCCGAAGCCAGACCAGAGGCCGGGCGTGCGAACGCTGAAGATTCTCCTCGCCGAGGACAACGCCGTGAACCGAAGGCTCGCGATCGCCCTCCTTGAAAAGCAGGGCCATGCCGTGGTGGTAGCCGAAAACGGCCGCGAGGCCCTGGAAGCCATCGAGAAAGCGCCGGTGGACTTGGTCCTCATGGACATTCAAATGCCGGTGATGGACGGCTTCGAGGCGATTCGCGCCATCCGCGCCAAGGAGCAAAAAGCCGGGGGCCATCTGCCCATCGTTGCCCTGACCGCGCACGCCATGCGGGGAGACCGCGAACGCTGCCTCGAAAACGGCGCCGACGATTACGTGGCCAAGCCGATCCAAACCGCGGAACTGCTGGCCGCCATGAGCCGCGCTGTGGCGCACCAGCCTGGCCCCCCCGCCGCCGTGGTCGCCGACGGTGACGCCCGCGCCTCTTCCGCGACCGCCGCGATTCTGGATTTGGCCGGCGCGCTCGCGCGCTTCGAAGGCGACCGCAGCCTTTTCGACGAGTTGGCCCGCCTCTTTCTTGATGAATGCGAGACTGGCCTGGCGGAAATCCGGAAGGCATGGCAGACCGGCGACGCCCGCCAACTCGAGCGTGCGGCCCACACTTTGAAGGGCTCTTCGGCAAGCCTGGGCGCACAGCGCGTCTCGCACGCCGCGCTCGAGCTCGAGATGCTGGCGCGTTCCGGGACCCTCGAAAATGCAGGCGAGCGAATCACCCTTTTGCAGAACGAAATGGACCGCCTGCTGCCGGATCTCGAAATCGTGCTGCGGAAAGTGGCGCCATGAAAATCCAGAAGCACGCCGAAAATGCGCGGCGGAACAGGGATACTCCATGACCCATGACGGCCAGGTCCGCAATCGCATTCTCATTGCCGACGACGACCCCATCTCCCGGCGGATGCTACAGGCCTTTCTCACCAAGTGGGGCTACGAGGTCGTCGTCGCCCAGAACGGGATCGAGGCCCTGCAAATCCTCGCAGAGGATCAAGCCCCGGCCTTGGCTATCCTCGATTGGGTCATGCCGGGACTCGAAGGCCCGCAGGTTTGCCAGCGCCTGCGCCAGCTTCCTGAGCGGCCATATATCTACATCCTGCTGCTCACGGCGAAGGGCCACAAAGGCGACCTGCTCCGCGGGCTGGAATCCGGCGCCGACGATTATCTGACCAAACCTTTCGACGCCCTCGAGCTCCGCGCGCGCCTGCGCGTCGGCAAGCGCATCCTGGCGCTGCAGGATCGCCTGATCGCCGCGCGGGAGGAATTGCGCTTCCACGCCACTCACGACCCCCTGACGGGACTCGCTAATCGCGCGGTGGCCCTCGACGCGCTCCAGCGCGAATGCTCACGGCAAGTGCGCGAACATAATTCCCTCGGAGTCATCCTGCTCGACCTTGATCATTTCAAGAGCATCAACGACACCCACGGCCATCTGTGCGGCGACTCCGTGCTGAAGGACGCGGCCCGCCGCATCGCCCAATGCGTCCGGCCCTACGACACCGTGGGGCGCTATGGAGGCGAGGAATTCCTCGTCGTGGCCCCCTCCTGCGACGGTCCCGCAACACTGGCCCTTGCGGAGAGGATTCGTCTGCGGATCGATTCCGAACCCGTCTGCGGAGAGCGGGGACCGGTACGGGTGACCGCTAGCTGTGGTGTAGCCGTGAGCGAGGAGCCGGCACCCATGGCCTCAGTGGAGATCTTGCAGCGCGCCGACGCAGCTCTTTACGAGGCTAAGTTTCAAGGCCGCAACCGCTCGGTCCTGGCTTCGCCCGCGGATTCCCCGGGTGCCTGCTCGCCGGCACCCGACCTCGCCGCGCTCAAGCCGGCCCCCCGATAAGCCTCCACGGCCCTGCCGCGCAGAGGGTGGCCTCTTCCTTGATCCTCCCACGAAGGGGCGGGAGCTCCATCCCGCGGA
>JAJXZD010000117.1:5020-5303 GCA_021780215.1 Acidobacteriota bacterium | reverse complement strand
TGCTCGCCGTAGATGGCCGCCCAGGGAACCGGTTCGGAGGTCTCCAAGATGCGGACAATTGTTACGTTGCCGATTTTCCACTGCTGAGGCTGGCCCATTCCGCCATCCGGGTGTGTAATCTTGTGCACCGCGCCCGCTCGCGGGCGCCCGGAATCTAGCTCCCGCGTGAAGGTCTGTCAAGAACAAATGGCGTTGGGAGCCATGCTGCAAGGAGAATTTGGCCAGGCCCGCGCGTGGCGAGGCTGTGCTAACCAAGATTGCGGCGAATAGGAGCAGCCCACTA
>JAJXZD010000117.1:0-5010 GCA_021780215.1 Acidobacteriota bacterium | reverse complement strand
ATGGCATGATGCCCATCGCCCGGCCGACCAAAGGGGCCGGTGGGAAGCGGGATCGCCGCGCAAGGTCCACGCGCGGGGAAGGAGCCGCCTTGGCGAATACGCATGACATCATCTGTATCGGCTCGGGCCACAACGGGCTGGTTGCCGCCGCCTATTTGGCGGCCGCCGGAAAGAATGTGCTGGTGCTCGAGCGGAATGCGTGGTTTGGAGGCGGGGTGGTCACGGCGGAATTGACCGGCCCCGGCTATTTGCACGACCGGTTCAGCACCGGGCATATCTTCATCCAGGCCAATCCCCTGATCAGAAACGACGAGCTTAAGCTGCTCTCGCGCCACGGGCTGAAGTATCTGTATCCGGAAACTCCGTTTCTGTGCGTGTTTGAGGACGGATCCACGATCGCCCTGCATCGTGACCGCAACAAGACCTATCAGAGCATCGCCCAGTTTTCGAAGAAGGATGCCGACGCCTTTTTGAAATTCGCCGAGCTGGCGGCGTTCTACCTGCCGATGCTGTCGGCTTCGCTTTTCACCCCGCCGGTCCCGCTGGGCGCCACCTTCTCGATGCTGGATCAGAGCGCGGAGGGGCGCGAGCTGTTTGCCCTGATGCAGAAGAGCCCGTACGACATCATCACCGCGCATTTCGAGAACGAAAAGGTGCGGATGTTCTTCACGCGGATGGTTTCTGAAAATCTGACCGGGCCGGAAGAGAAGGGAACCGGGATCGGCATCTTCGTCTTTCTCGGCTTCATGGAACAATATGGCATCGGTGTCGCGGTGGGAGGGAGCGGTTCGCTGACGGCCTCCCTGGTGCGATGCATCGAAAGCCACGGCGGCAAAGTGGTGGCGAACACGCCGGTCGAGCAAGTGGTGGTAAGGAACGGCCACGCCGCCGGGGTGCACACGGCGGACGGCAGCGAATACCTGGCGAGGGACGCGGTGATTGGCGCCATCCATCCGCACTTTTTGGGCCGGATGGTTCCGGGCCTGGACACGAAGATTGCCCGCGCTGCGGAGCGCGTTGAGCTATCGGCGAATTCGTGCATCACCCTGCACGCCGCGCTGAATGAGCCGCTGCGCTTCAAGGCCGGTCCGCATGTCAACCAGGCGTATTTTACCGAGCTGATGCCGGCGAGCATGGAGGAGCTGAGAAAATTCTTCGACGAACTGCGATACGGCCGCATTCCCGAGAGGTCCCTGCTCGGCCTGGTATTGCCCTCCAGCTTTGACGCGACGCGCTGCCCGCCTGGCAAGGCGACGCTGCATGTGTGGGATTACGTGCCGTACGCGCATCCGGACGGCGGGCCGGAACATTGGGACCGCGCAAAGGATGCGTTCGCCAGGACTATGCTTGCGCGCATGGAGCCTTACGTCGAGAACATCACTCCGGAAAACATCATCGCCTATGTAGCGGATAGCCCACTCGACATTGAACGCGCCTCTCCCAGCTTCCAGAGGGGCGACTTGCACGGAGCCGCACCCTACCTCTACCAGTCCGGGTCGCATCGTCCGACTCCGGACCTCGGGCAGAACACCGTTCCAGGAGTGGAGCGTCTCTACCTGGTGGGCCCGTTCCAGCATCCCGGCGGAGGCGTGTTTGGGGCAGGCCGGGCGACGGCGATGCGTGTGTGCGAGGACCTGAAAATCAACTTCGACAAGATCGGCGAACGGCGATGATGAAGCTCTACGGACGCGACAACAGCGAACTGCTGCAAATCACCGCGCTGGAGCGTGAAGGCAACGCCCTGCTCATGAAAGGCAAGGTTTTCGGCTCCATGCCGATCGCCGCCAAGCTCACCCCACACGAGGCGCGCAATGCGCTCAAACTGCTAAATCCCCGGTTGATCGCGTTCCTCCTGACATTTTTGTTCCGAAAGTAGGCCGATCGCGGCCATCTGGAGTCGCGAATGCAGGTCGGAGGCGCGCTGCGAGGCGCAGCGAGAGTGACATGAATACCAGCCGATCCTCTCCTCCTCCGTCTTCTAGTGCGGACACATTCGGGCCGCCGGAGTATGCGCGATGGCGACAGTCCACTCTGGGCCGGATCGTTGAAGAGATCGAAAGGGAGGCAATCTTTGAACTTGCCGGGGATTTGCAAGGCCAGCGCGTCCTCGATCTGGGCTGTGGCGATGGCACGTACGCGATTGGCGCGGCTTTCCGCGGCGCGGAGGCCGTGGGAGTGGACCTTTCCGACGCGATGCTCACGGCGGCGCGAAAGCGCGGGGAGAACTGCGGCGTTCCGGTAGAGTGGTGCCTGGCAAGAGCGGAATCGCTTCCTTTTAGACCAGGATCGTTCGATGTGGCAATTGCGGTGACCCTTCTTTGCCTGGTTCCAAAGCCTCTTGATGTAGTCGCGGAGGCTGGCCGCGTGCTGCGTCCCGGCGGCGTTCTGATCCTGGGAGAGTTAGGAAGATACAGCTCATGGGCGCTCTGGCGGAGGATGCGCGGGTGGCGCGGATCGCCTCTCTGGAGCCGCGCGCACTTTTGGAGTTTCAGGGAGATCTGTGGGTTGATGCGGCAGGCTGGAATCGAAGCCGTCGAATCTCGCGGCTGCGTGCATTTTCCGCCGATTCCCTTCGTTGCGCGAGCCTTCTCGAAATGTGATCGCGCATTCCGTTTCCTCGGCCAAGCGGGGGCAGCTTTCCTCGCTGTGAAGGGCGAAAAGCCACGATGAGCCAGTGGCTCCTCAGCGGCCGGACTTGGTCAGTGTCGCCCCGGCAATCTTTTTTGTCTGCCGCGCCCGATTCGGGCCCGGATAGCTGAAGAGCAGGTCGTAGCCGGGCGAACCTCCCGCCACGAGAATATGGAAATCCTCCGGGCCTTGGACCACGGGAACCATGCCGCCAGGCTTCAAGGCATCGCGGAAGACAGGAGCGCGATCCGGACGAATCCGGCCATCGGCGATGGTCTGGTGGAGAAATCCGACCAGGCTGTCATTGGAAAACCCGGCGTTGGTCGAGGCGAGCTTCTCGAAGGGCACGCGTGAGCGTTCATAGAGATGCTCTTGCAAGCTCCGGCGAGTAAATCCGGCTTTGGCCAGGTCCGCGGCACAATCAGGATGAAGCACGAGGAGATAGGTCTGGGAGTGGAACCATCCGAATCCTACGGCGCTGATTCGCGAAATTACGGCGTCAATAACGCCCTGTCCGGTCCAGGGGAGAACCGCTGCACCTCCGAAGAGAACCGGAGCGCTGGAAGTGGCAACGGTCACTGCGCTCTCCGAGGGCGATAGGCCCTGGCTCACGTGGTAAGGCTCCCAGGGGCTTCTTTCCTCATTTTCAGCGAAGGTGTAAAAGGTGTAAGCCGCCAGGCGTCCGGTCAGGGACATGTCATTTACGCCAGGCCATGTCCATCCGCAATTGAGGAGGCAAAGGCGCAGCGCGCGCCCCACCGTGCTGTTGGCGCGCCATCCATGCCCAAGCAGACCGACGCCGCAGTTGAAATTCAGCTCCCGGGCAATCGGCCCGTTGACGACCACCATCGGGGTGAACGACCCCGTGGAGGCCTGCATGTGGGTGAGGTCGTACTGCTTGTCGGTGAAACCCTCCATGGCGGCGATGATCACCGGAAGGTATTCCGGCCTGGCTCCTGCCATCACCGCATTGATCGCAATCTTCTCGATGGTTGCTGTGCCGTTCTTTGGGGCCACTTTGCCGATGACTTCACTGGGCGAGCGGCGCGTTCCCGCGAGCATCTGCTGGACCGCCGAAGCGGTGGGAGGGACGATCGGCAGACCATCGCACCAGAGATTGTCCAGGTAGGTCTGGTTCACTCTTTCCGCGGCTTCCGAGTAATCCTTTCCGTCAATGCGGATGGAGTGCTCTTCGACGGGAGGGGGCTCCGGCTCCGGAGTGCCCTCGCTCGGTGCGAGAGGCCGGAGAAGGGCGTCCACGATTGCTTCGAAGGCCTCCTCGACGACCGGCTGCAGCTCGGCGGCGCTGATGCGGAGGCGATAATATTTTTCTGCGGGGACCGCGACGACACGCAGCCCGGGCATGCCCCGGTCGCGCGCAGCGGACTTCGCGTCATGAACAAATTCCGATGTGGTGATATAGACGCCCGGCTTTCCTGCACGTTCGATTTCAATCGTGTCGTGGGAACCCCACCACGTGCAGGACCCTCAATCGCCGGTGGCGAACAGGAAGGTATCCACCTGCGCGGCGACCTCCGGGTACCAATCCTTTGTGGGAGTGATGGTTTGCGCCGCGGGCTTCGGAAGGCGCACGATCGTGGCCGTCGGGTATTTCCTCTTCAGCAAGGCTTCAAAGCCGTCGAGAAAGAACTTGGCTCCATACTTGCCGTTGTCGCACAGGCCGATCTTCTTGCCGGCCAAATCCTTCACGCGCGGGCGAATTCCCTCCGCCGGAGGGGGCAGGATCCGCCCTCTCGGGTTGAGAACTTCGAGCGTCACGGCAGCCGCCTCCGTGCCTACCGAACGAAGCGTGGCGATGGGGAAAATGAACTCCCGCGGCAAGCTTTTGGCCTCGCTCATAAATCGTGCCTCCCGGGAGCGTTTCTTGAACAGGCATGGCGAACCGGCGGATTCGCAGCCGCCCACACGATACCATGGAGCCTAAGGTTGTCAAGACAACAGGACGCCCCTGGCGGTTGAACTTGCCCGGGCGTATGCGCGCGAGGAGGGAAGACATTTGCCTCCGTCGTCCGTGCGAGATAGAGTGTGCAGGGCGCGCGGCGCCACCGAGGCGGGACGTTTGCCAGCGGGCCACGGCGCGTGAAAAGTCCAACTGGGAGAAGCGAAATGAGTCTTGTGATCTTTGGGCAGCCAGCCGACGGGATTATCCAGTCGGCGTATGTCGTCAAGGACATCCGCGAAGCCATCGGCCACTGGGTCCGGGAGCTGAAAGTAGGGCCGTGGTTCCTGCTGGAGCGATTTACAGGGGAAGACGCGAAATATAGGGGCCAGCCATCACGCGCCGAAGCATCGCTGGCAATGAGCTTCGCCGGCCACATGATGATCGAACTCATTCAGCCGCTCGACGACGCACCCTCCGTT
>JAJXZD010000102.1 GCA_021780215.1 Acidobacteriota bacterium | reverse complement strand
CCCCGGATCACGCCGAGGACGACTGGAAGGGGAAATACGGCGCGTACATCGAGCTAATGGACGAGTATAGCTTCCTGCTCGGCAGGCTGGCCCAACACATGCGAGCCGAGTCGCAAAGGCTCAACTCAGCCAATACCCCAGAGAAGGCGAACGCAGCGGTTGAGCGCAACGCGGACCGGCTGGCGCGACGCCGAGCAACTAAGGCAATCCGGCTGGGACGCCCACGTAACTCGACAAAGCCGCGACCAAGGGGTAGACGTTATCGCCGAAAAGAATGGGCTGCGAATCGTTTTGCAGTGCAAGCTCTATTCTGCGCCCGTTGGCAATAAGGCGGTCCAAGAGGCCGTCGCTGCCAGGGCGTTCGAGCAAGCGCACTACTGTGCTGTGGTTTCAAACAGCAGTTATACGCCAGCGGCAGAGCAACTAGCTTCGACGAATAAGGTGTTGCTTCTTCACTATAGCGACCTTAAAAAAATCGAGAGTCTGTTTCGAGAGGCGAAAGTATCCGACTAGTTCATCCTGACCTGCGGATTCGATACGTTCGACGAGGTGTGCCCATTTGCGATTCGGCGTGCCACGACCACCACGCCAGGGCAGCTGTGGAGACGAGAGGAAGCAGGATGGCGGCGCGCCGCCATCCTGCCCGGGACTTCACGCCCACTTGTCTATGGACACGCTCATGCGATAGCTCATGTTGGCTATCTGGTGGTAGGGGTTGGTCTCGCCGCCGACGACGACGAAGTTGAACGCATCCGGCCGGGGCCATTTGGGCACCACGGATTCATCCGTCAGCCCTGCCGCAGCCGGTCCCATCGGCGGGCGGCTGAAGAGGCTCGAGCGGAGGTTTTTTACCGTAGCGGTTGAATTCTTCTGGAGCCAGTCGGCGAGCTGCTCCTTGGTCTTAAAGCCCTGCTCGACCAGGCCGCTGGCGACAAGCGGATCGCAGACGACCAGCGCCCCGAAGATGGTTGCGAACGGTATGGTGTTGCAGGCCATCGCCTCGTGGTAGTGCGGGATGGGCTTGATGCCGAGGCCCCACCCTCCCTGGCCTTGCTGGATGCCGAAGCCGAAGAACAAGCTGACCACGTTGTCGGTGGCTTTGAACCCCTTTTGCACGTGCAAGGGCGTCCAGGGGCTGTCCTTCTCGTCTTCGGGGATCACCAGATTGCTGTAATTGATGACGTTCCCCTGCGAGCCCATGTAGGTCTGCCCGGCGAGCCCGCCGTTGCACAGGTTCTTCGAGAAGAGCGTCCAGGCGCGGCCGATGGTGGCGTTGGGCTGGGCGAACGGGCCCATGGCGCCGATGCCGTAGTTCATGTTCAGCTTGTCGCGAATCGGCCCGTTGATCACCGCGGCGTAGACGAGCGAGTTGGTCGAGCTGAACAGCGCCGATTGCCCGCTGGATGCCAGCGCGAGAATGATCGGGAAGTATTCGGGACGCGCTCCCGCCATGACCGCATTGATGGCCACTTGCCGGACGTTGAACGACCAGGGCGGAAAGGCCCCGCGCGCCGGCGTCAGCTGGCCGACCGGCTCGTCGGGTGCGTGGCTGGTGCCCTTGAGCATCGCGTCCACTTTCTCCTTCGTCGGCAGGATGATCGGCATGAAGTCGGTCATCCCGTTGTCCATGTAGTATTGCTGCAAATTGTCGAACGTATCCACATAGACGGGAGGCCCAATCGGCGGGGTGACGGTTCCGGTCTTCTTTTCGTCGGCGGTGAGCGGCTGGGTCAGCGCGTCAACCACTTCCTTCATCAGCGGCTTGCCGGTGACCGGATCGTTGCCCTCGAGATAGGCGTACATCTGCGCGTCTGTCTTGCCCCACACGGGGTGCGGCGTGAAGCAGATGCGCTCATCCGGCATGCCGCGGTTCGCGGCGTTGGTCTTGGCCAGGTCCTTGAACGCAATCGTGACCATGGGCGCTGTCGGGATTCCCATCTTTTCCAACGTCATGCAGTGACCGACGGTCGCTGGGGTGCAGGTGCTTCAATGGCCGATGGCCATGATGGCCGCGTTGCCTTTGGCTTTGATCTCGGCCCACAGCTTGGGGTCGTCATCGGCGAAGCCGCCGGCCTTGAGCCGGTAGACGGTGGTGACGCTGGGCATGTTTTTCTTGAACCACAGGGCGATCTGATCCAGGAAATGGTCGGCGCCAGGGAAGCCGTCGGAGATGAGGTAGATGGTCTTGCCATCGAGGGTGCTCAGGCGCGGCGCCATCGGGATGAGCTGGATGGGCGGCGGCGTTCCCCGCGGATTCAGCGCTTCGATCTTTTCCCCCGAAGCGCTTGTTGCCTTGGAAGCCTTGGCCTTCTTTCCGGCAGCCTGCGTGGAGTCAGCCAGAAGGGCTGGGGAGATCCCCAGCAGGGATAACATCTTCCGCCTATTCATAAGGGCTCTCCTTCGTTGCCAATCAAAATATCTCCTGGCTTCAGGTGCGAACTGCCGGCGATGTTAATGGCGTGTCCGGCCTGTGTCAAGAAATTGCCAGCCGTGGCGCCTCGAGGCCTTGTTGACAACTCTTTCGTCTCTTGCGCACGTTCAATCGTGACCCGAAATCCCGCCGGACCGGACTTCCTCAGCGGGGGAAATCTGCCGTTCCCGGCAGCCGCCCGGCGCACCGCCATCCAGGATTCAAAGGCGCTCAGCCAGCGAACCGTATCCCAGCATCTGTCTAGACGCTCCGCGGACACACTCCGTTTCAGGAAATTCCCCGCGAGGCGCGGAAGCGGCGATAGGTTCTAGGGCGGCGGGGGAAATAGTATGATGGACGGGCTCGAATGGTGCGCACGGCCCTGCAGCGAGGCGTGCAGGCCTCGCCCAATTCGGACGAGCGCATCAAGTACGCAGAGGCGCATCAGCACTTATTCCCGCACATGACGGAGGAGCGGCAATGAACAAACCCGTGGTGATCCGGCACGTGGAGCAGCCGCCGCAGGAGGCCGTGGCGGCCCTTGAGAAGTACGGTGTCTCGACCGTGCACGAGGCGCAGGGGCGGCGCGGGCTTTTGGCGTCCTACATGCGGCCGATCTATCCAGGAGCTTCGATTGCCGGAGCCGCGGTAACCGTTTCGCTCGCTCCCGGCGACAACCTGATGATCCATGTGGCCGTCGAAGTATGCCAGCCGGGCAACATCCTTGTGGTGGCACCCACGTCTCCCTGCACGGACGGCTATTTCGGAGAATTGCTGGCCACTTCGCTGCGGGCGCGCGGGGTAAAGGGGCTGGTGATTGAGGCGGGCTGCCGCGACGTAGGCCCGCTGACGCAGATGGGCTTCCCGGTCTGGAGCCGCGCCGTCAGCTCGCAGGGTACGGTGAAGGCCACGCTTGGCTCGGTGAACGTGCCGATAATCTGCGCCGGTGCGCCGATTGATCCCGGCGACGTGATCGTAGCGGACGATGACGGCGTGGTGGTGGTCAGGCGCAGCGAAGCGCGCGAAGTCGCCGCCGCCGCCGAGCAGCGCGTGCGCAAGGAGGACAAGACGCGCGAACAACTCGCTCGCGGTGAGCTGGGCATGGATCTCTACGGTTTGCGGGCCAAAGTGAAGGAGCTTGGCCTCGAGTACCGGTAGTCTGGCAACGCTTTGCAGCCATCGCGGCGGCATGCCGGAGGCTCAGAGGCGAGTTGCAATTATCCTGAATCCAGAAGGAAGAGCAATGACAGCGCAACGGTTCGAACGAATTGCCATCGTCGGGTTCGGAGAGGTGGGCGGCATCTGGGGCCGCGACCTTGCGGCGCAGGGCGCTCACGTTGCTGTCTACGACAATCTGCTGCTGCCGGGCGCCGCGCGCGAAGCTATGCTGGCGAAGGCCCGCGACTGCCGCGTCAATGCCCGGGACAGCTTGCGCGAATGCCTCCGCGAGGCAGAGCTGGTGATTTCCGCGGTGACCGCGTCCTCTGCCTTGAGCGTAGCGGGAGATGCGGCGCCGCTGTTGCGGGCCGGGCAGTTCTATCTCGACATCAATTCCGTCTCGCCGGAGACCAAAGCGGCGATGGCCGAGCGCGCCGCGCAAGGCCAGGGGCTTTTTACCGAGGCGGCCGTAATGGCCCCGGTTTCGCCGCAGCGCCTGAAGGTTCCGATGCTGCTTGGCGGCAAACATGCGACCGAGCTGGCCGCGCGCCTTGCGGCGCTCGGCATGAACGCGAAGATGGTGAGCGAGCGGGTTGGCGTAGCGTCTGCGGTGAAGATGTGTCGCAGCGTGCTCGTGAAGGGCCTCGAAGCGCTGGCCGTTGAAGGGTTATTTGCCGCTCGGCGCTACGGCGCGGAGGATGCTGTTCTGGCTTCGCTCGATGCGAGCTATCCGGGAATGGGATGGAAGGCCCATCTTCCCGAATACCTGATCAGCCGGGTTGCCGAACACGGCCGGCGACGCGCCGCGGAGATGCGCGAGGCAGCCCAAGCCCTGCGGCAGGTCGGCCTCGATCCCCGGATGGCGCTGGCCACCGCCGAGCGGCAGGATTGGCTGGTGAACGAGATGGCCATGCGTGGAATTAGCGCCCCCGAGGAAAAGGCGTTCTCCTGGCGGGCGCTGGCCGATGCCCTTCGCGAAGCTGAAATGGCCTCCGGGGCGGACTGACCGCGTCCTTCCACATCCGGGATCAATTCCTCAGAAGATCCAGAACCGCTTGCGGCGCCTCGCCGGAAGCGTCTCTTCCGTACTTTCATCTAGCTCGGGGACCCAGGGAAGAGGCTTTCCCTCGAACACCGCTCGAGGATTCTCCTCCAGCAGAAAGCGAGCCGTCTCTTCGCCGCGCGACCCGGCCACCTGATCGAATGTCTCCTTGAGTTGCAGCGGTCGCGAGGTGATGTTATGGGCGTCGCTGGCCAGGAAATGCACGGCTCCCACGTCCAGCCATTCCTCCGCCTTCATTTGCGCGGATTTTCCGAAGCGTCCCAGAAGAGATTGGGCAGTGACTTGCACATAGCAGCCCTGCCGCAGCCAGCGAAAAAGGCGCTCGGACTTCGCCCGAATCAGCGGGTTGCGTTCCGGATGCGTGATGATCGGTTGGAGACCGGCGAGCTGCAATTCGTGCAAGGCCTGGTCGAGCGAGGGAGGAATCGCGTAATCCGCAAATTCTACTAAGAGATAGCTCTTCTGGTGGAGTGTATAGCGGGTTGGG
This sequence comes from Acidobacteriota bacterium, assembly GCA_021780215.1. Lineage (GTDB taxonomy): Bacteria > Acidobacteriota > Terriglobia > Acidiferrales > UBA7541 > Palsa-295. The sequence goes on along the minus strand of JAJXZD010000102.1, from coordinate 16,748 downwards.
TCCAGGCGAATCGACTGGAGATTTTCAAAGCTGAGATGAAAATCACATCCGGTGGCCAGGGCCAGGCGTCCTTCGAAGCGTGCTTGCAGTTCATCGCGGCGCGCGCGGACCAATTTGGGAATGAACGCGTATTCCTGACTCGCATGGGGTGTGGCGATGACGTGCGTAATGCCATCGGCGATGGCCATTTCCGCCATCGCGCAGGCCATTTCCATGGATTCCGCGCCGTCGTCCAGCCCCGGAAGGATGTGGCAATGAATATCAATCATCCGCGAGCGAGGATAACGCAGCGGAGCGGCGATGACAACGGGCCGTATCGCACAATCACTCCGGAATTTCCCCGTTGCGCCGGGCACAAACGTGTAGCGAATTTTGCGCTGATGCGGATAGACCTGAGCGGGACGATCTCTCGGCTGCTGTTCGGTGCAATGGTTTTTCCGCTGGCGGCCTTGCTGATTGTTTCCGCGGGTGCGGCCTGGCTGGCGGAGCACTGGGACGGCTCTACGGATCCGCGACTGTGGCTCCGGGCCGCGCGACTCGAGCCGGCGAGCGCCCGATATTGGGAGCATCTGGGCCTCTATGAGCAGTGGGACCTATTGAACGGCGGTCCGCGTCAGGCGGCCGCCGATCTCGAAAGGGCTGCGCGAGCGAATTCCGCATCCAGTCGTATCTGGCTCGAACTGGCCAGCGCTTATGAAACCATGGGCGATGCCCCGCGCGCGAGGCAGGCATATCGCCAGGCGCAGGCGGATTATCCGGCTTCCTCCGAGGCGGCTTTTCGTTACGGTAGTTTCCTGTTTCGGCAACGCGACTTCATTTCGGGCTTCGAGGAGATTCGCCGCGCGCTGCTGGTGGATTCTTCGCTTGCTAGCAGTGCCATGGCCGAGGCCTGGGCGGCCGATCCGGACATTGATGCCATTCTGGCCTCGGCCCTGCCCGCCAAACAAGAGAATTACGTCCCAGCCATCCAGTTTTTTCTCGATCACAAGCAGTTTGATGCCGCTCTGGCGGTCTGGGCACGGCTGCTGAAGCTCGGCGATCGAATCGAAATGGGCGAGGCCATTCCCTTGGACAATGCGCTCATCACTCAGGACCGCTTGGCGGAAGCACGGCAGGTCTGGCGACAGGCGCTCGAAGCGGCAGAATGGCCTCACGATCGGAACGATAGCGGCTCGTTTGTGTTCAACGGTGGCTTTGAGCACGATCTGGCACAGGGCGGTTTCGACTGGCGCGAATCATCCATCCAAGGGGCGCGCTTTGCATTGGATCGTGGTGTGGCCTATTCGGGGAGCCGCTCGGCGCGGATTGAATTCGACGGAAGCGCGAACCTCGATTATCAGAATCTCGTTCAGTACGTTTCCGTTCAGCCTGGAAGCCGCTATCGCCTATTGGCCTACCTGCGGACCGACGGTATCTCGACCGACTGCGGCATCCATCTGGCAATCCTGGACCTGCGCCATCTCTCGCAGCCCCCGGTCGTCACATCGGATTTGACCGGAACCAATCCTTGGACCTTGGTGCAGGCCGATGTCGCGACCGGACCCGGAGAGGACCTTCTCGGGATTGCGGTGCAGAGAGTTCCCAGCCGGAAGTTCGACAACAAGCTGCATGGAGCCGTGTGGATTGACGACGTGAGCCTCGTCCCGCTCGCTGGCAGGGTAAAGAGCGGCCCAAGATGAAGATGATTCAGATCGGGATCTGCGCACTCCTCGCATTTGCCGTGCTGGCCTTTGGCGGAGTTGAGATTTGGGGCCAGGCAATTCTCGAAATGGGCGCGGCGGTCCTGTTAATTCTATGGGCCATTCTGGCTTTGAGAAGGCGGCGCGCGGACATCCATTGGAACTGGCTCTACCTTCCGCTGCTTGGCCTGGGCATCATTGCGCTCGCGCAGTTCGTCTTCGGCCTAACAGCCTACCCCTATGCGACAAAGGCCCATTTGCGGCTGTGGACCGCATTGCTTCTTCTGATTTTTCTCACTCGCGAATCGTTTCCTGCGTCCGAGGACGCCCGGCGCTTCGCCTGGTTTCTTGTGATTCTCAGCTTTGGCGTCTCGCTTTTCGGCATCGTGCAGCACTTCACCTTCAACGGAAAACTCTACTGGTTCCTCGCGCTGCCGGGAAACGCAGGCCCATTCGGACCCTTTGTCGACCGCGACGATTTTGCGGGATTTGTGGAGTTGACCGCGCCGCTGGGGCTGGCGATGTTCCTTCAGGGTGTTTCGAGAAGGGAACACCTGCCGGTCCTGTCTTTGCTGAGCATCGTTCCTATCGGAGCATTGATATTGTCCGCATCCCGCGGCGGAATCCTCGGCTTTTGCATTTCCATGATTGTCCTTCTGGTCCTTTGGCGGGACCGGCGGGCGGGCGCGAGGCAGTGGTTGGGGACTTTAATGCTCGCGGCCGGCGCGGCGGGGTTTGTCGTTTGGCTGGGGACCGGCCAGGCAGTCCATAGGTTTGGAGAGCTTGCCCATGGAAAGATTTCCTCGGACCGCAGAATTTCGATGGACCGCGACGCCTGGCATATGTTCTTGCACCACCCTTGGACGGGAATCGGGACGGGGACTTTTGAGACGGTCTTTCCCAAGTATCAGAGCTTCTATAGCCAGGAGGTTGTAAATCACGTCCACAACGATTACCTCGAACTGCTGACGGAGACCGGTGGCGCAGGCGGGCTTTGTGGCATGGCATTTTTGGTGCTGCTCTTCTGGAAAGGGATATCCCATTGGCGGTCCGCCACGGACGATGTGGACCGTGTCTTCCGCGGCGCGGTCCTGGCCGGCTGTTCCGGCCTGCTGTTGCACAGCCTGGTGGATTTCAACCTGCAGATTCCCTCGAATGCCCTGCTTTTCCTGATCCTCGCTTCCGCGGCGACTGCGGAGCCCGACGGATTCGCGCACACCCGTTCTTCAATCGCCTGAAGGCATTCCTGTTTCACCCCTTTCTCCGGTTTTCGTTCCATTAGAAGGAGAGTGAGTATCAATTCGGTATATCAATTTCGAAACGGGAGAAAACCTGCGAGGTTGGAACGCGAATCCGTCTGCAAAATTACCGAAAAGCAAGGCAGCGCTGAAATTGTCAGCCGTCTGGATTCCGGGAACCACAATCTTTTGAAATACGGGCGCGCTTTCAAATTGCAGGATTGACAGCAATTAGTGGAGATGACACCGGCAAAGAGAAACACGCGGCGCGAAGCGGGGGTGAATATTTGTTATTGCGCTGCTCGATTATCCGAATGGGTGCATTTGGTCCATCGCTTGCTTTGTTTGAATGTGCGCGGCTGGAAAAGCTGATTTCGGCTGTCTCTGCGCAGCGTCCTCTGCAAGCGTGTCTGCGGGTGTGTCGAAGCAGACGCGCGGCAATGCCAGGAGGGAACGCGGGGAGCAGACGAGATAAGGCCGGGATGCGCTTCGGCTAGACGTCCTCTTTCTCATCTCCGGGGGCGGTGCGGAGTGTATCGCAGTCACCCCTCACTCTTGTTGAGGAAGAGTGGGCCCAGCCCCGCTGCTCAAGACTGGCGGAATAAGGAAGTTCTGGAACAGCTAAGGAGGTGTTGGATGACAAAGAATCGTTTGGGACAGGCAGGGGGAATTCTTAGGCAGTGCCTCGCGATGGGCGCAACTATTCTTCTGATTTCGCAGCCAGTTGCTTGGCCGGCGGGTCCCGCTCCCATCGGGCAAATCACCACCAATGGTAACGCGGCGATCAACGGCGCCAGCGCGGTGACGGGCGCCAGCGTCTTTTCCGGTGATCGGATCGAAGTTTCGCATCGCTCGACGGCCGCGCTGGCCTTGAGCAGAGGCAGCCGCGTTGTGTTCATCGGCCCTTCTTCCGCACAGGTCAAATCCGGCAACGGACAGCTTACGGCTGTGTTGAACCAGGGCAAGGTGGCCTTTCGGAGCACGCCGGATGCGCCGCTCGTGGTCGAAGCCAGCGGGACGCGCACCGTCCCGAAAAGCCAGGGAGGCGTGTTCACCGTTGCGCTGGATGGGGAAACCCTAGAGGTGACAGCCTTGAAGGGCTCGGCTGAAGTCATCGCAGCCAATCGCTCGGCGGAAGTCCCCGAGGGGAAGACGCTGCGGGCCACGCTGGGCCCAGAGCCGTCTCCGGACGCTCCTATCGAGGGAGCACACAACAACCTCGACGACGTCGCCATATATGGAGCTCTCGGCATGAGCGGTACAGCTCTTGGCATCGCCGCCTATGAGTTGACCCGAGGCTGCCAGACTGTTTCTCCGGCCAGCATTGGTTGTCAGATCAACTAGCGCGATTTGGTTTGGCACACAAACACGGGGGAGGGAAAGAGCGCCCCGGAGCACGGGGGACATCTCGTCCCCCCGTATTTCTGGAGAGACCGAAGCAGTGAGAAAAGGTAGAAAAGTCGGAAGCGATGGGCAGCTCGCGCTATCCGCGAGGCGGCCCGGTCGCGCTGGCCGAAGAGCTTGCCGGGCGATAGTGTGGCTGGCGGCGCTGCTGATTTTGTCCTGGGTGGTTCCTGCAAGCTCATGGGGCCAGGCGGGCAAAGGGCGGGCCGGCCAAAACTCGCCGCTTCCTCCGCCGGTTGCCGCCGCGGTGGCGCAGGATTCGAACGGCGAGCTGGAGCAAATGCTGGACCGCTCCGCGGCGCTCGAAACGTCTTCTGCGTCGGGCGACTATCAGATCGGGCCGGAAGATCTGCTGCAGGTTTTCGTTCTCGAAGCCCCGGATTTGAGCCGCACGGTCCGCGTCTCCGCGGACGGGGAGATTTCTCTGCCACTGCTTGGCGCCGTTCAGGCGGCCGGGCTGACTCCGAGCGGGTTAGAGGCGGTCATCGAGGAGCTATTGCGGCGGTCGTATATGAAGGACCCGCACGTGAGCGTTTTTGTCGAGAAGGTGCGGAGCCATCCAGTCTCGGTCTTCGGCGCCGTGGAGAAGCCCGGCGTCTACCAAATCCGCGGCCCCAAGAGCCTGGTCGAGGTGCTGTCCATGGCTCAAGGTTTGGCGAAGGATGCCGGGGATGCCGTGCTGGTCACCCGGCAGGGCAATCTGGCAGAGGCTTCCGCCAAGGCTCCTGCCGATGGAACCCATATGGCGGCGGCAAAGGCTAAGGTCATTCCCGGCGCTCCCAGGTGGTCCCTTTCGGATGCAAAGGAGAGCGCGTCTGGGCAGACGATCAAGGTCAGCCTGAAAGACCTGCTCAACTCGGGCGATGGGAGCGCCAATGTCCTCGTCTACCCCGGCGACGCGGTGCGCGTGACGCGCGCCGGAATCGTGTATGTGGTGGGCGAGGTGCGCAAGCCTGGAGGATTCGTGCTCAACAACAATGAAAACATCTCGGTCTTGCAGGCTTTAGCACTGGCCGAAGGGCTGACGCCGACATCAGCGGCCAAAAAGGCCCGGATCATTGTGGCCAGTGCTGCCGGCGGCTCGCGGACGCAGGTGGCGATCAACCTGAAAAAGGTCCTGGCGGGTAAGGCTCCCGATCCGATGCTGCAGTCGAGGGACATTCTTTTTGTCCCGAATAGCGGCGGAAAATCGGCGCTCCACGGCTTCACGGAGAGCATCGGGGGCATCAGCGCGGCGGCCGGCGGCGCGGCCGTCTACAGGTGGTAAGGTGGCCGACACCAGCAAAATCGAGAGGTTTGGGCCCGCGCTTCCGGCGCTCCAGAGCCGCCGCCTTGAGGTGCTGGGAAGTCCTTCGCCGATCGAGGAGGCGGACGAGGGCACGCCGCTGCGTGCGTACTGGACCGTGCTGCGGAGCCGCCGGTGGACCGCGCTTTCGGCTTTGCTGGTCATCCTGACGGTGGTGGCCATCTATACCGCGCGGCAGAAACCAATCTACCGCGCCAAGTCGCTGGTCGAAATCGAGCAGGAAAATCCGAATGTCGTCACCCTGCAACAGGTCTTTCAGCTGCAGAACGTTTCGGCGGACTATCTCAACACGCAATACAAAATCCTGCAGAGTGACAACCTGGCGCGGCAGGTGATTGGCAAGCTGCGCTTGGACCGCGCAGCGGAATTCAGTCCTTCCCGCGGAAGCGCGAAGGTGCAGGACGCCTCTGCCGATCCCCCTGCGGAAGCGGACGCCGCAAGGGAACAGAGCGTTCTCGCAAGATTCAAGGGCCGCCTCAGCATTGATCCGGTTCCGCAGAGCCGGCTAGTTGCGGTCGCTTTTGACTCTCAGGACCCGCGGTTAGCGGCGCGCGTGGTGAATGCCCTGGTGGCCGCCTATATCCAGCAGAATCTCGACGCGCACTGGGAGGCGAGCCAGCAGGCCTCGGCATGGCTTTCTCAGCAGCTTGACGACATGAAAATCAAGCTGGAAAAGTCCGAGGACGATCTGCAGAACTATGCGCAGGCCAACGGCCTGCTATTTGTTGACAATTCGCAGGGTGGGCAGGAAAGCATTGTCAACCAGCGGCTTCAGCAGCTGCAGAAGGAGCTGACCCAGGCGCAGAGCGACCTTTACCAGAAGGAGCCTCTCGATCATCTGGTCCAAGCCGGCGAATATGGCGCGCTTCCCGGCATTTTCGACAATCCCACGATGCAGCAGCTGACCGTGCAACTGGCCGGACTGGAGCGGCAGAAGGCGGAGTTGGCGGCCACATTCGATCCCAGCTATCCCAAGATGAAGGAGATTCAAAGCCAGATTGACCGCATCCAGCAGTTTCTAGGGCAGCAGCAGCAGCAGGCTGCGCGCCATGTGCAGGACGAATATCTGGCCGCGCTGCGCCGGGCAGAGTTGGTTCGCCAGGCGTTTCGGGAGCAGCAGGCGCAGGCGAACCTGGTGGCCCAGAAATCAGTCGAATACAACATCCTGAAGCGGGAAGCGGACACCAACCGGCAACTTTATGAAGGGCTGCTCCAGCGGGTGAAGGAGGCCGGTGTTTCTGCGGGGCTGAAGGCCAGCAATATTCGCGTGGTGGATTCGGCCGTGCCTCCCGTTGGTCCGGTTAAGCCAAGGGTGTTGCTGAACCTGGGCGTGGGGCTGCTGGCTGGGCTGGTCTGCGGTGCGAGCCTGGCCTTCCTCCAGGAACACATGGATAATACGGTCAAGACTCCGGACGACATCGAAAACTTCCTGCGCGTGCCGGCGCTCGCGCTCATTCCTTCGACCCGCGCTCCTGGCCTTCCGAAAAACGGCCAAGGGCGAAGCCTTGCCGGCGCGTCGGGGACTCTCCCGGCAGCGGCAAAGGAATCGCGCAATGGATGGTTGCGCGTGGACAAGGATTCTTTCCAGCAATCCCCGGTTTCGGAGGCGTTTCGCAGCCTGCGCACCTCGGTGCTGCTCTCGACGGCCACGCGCCCACCGAGGTCACTGGTCTTCGTGAGCGCCGAGCCCTCCGAAGGGAAGACCACGGTTTGCAACAACCTAGCCATCTCGTTGGCCCAACTGGGCAAGCGCGTCCTGGTGGTGGACGCCGATATGCGCCGCCCGACGATCCACAACTTCTATCATCTTTCCAACGCTTCGGGCCTGGTCAACTGTCTGACGGGGGACAGCGAATGGCCGAGTCTGGTACAGCCATCCGGGCTCGAAAGGCTCGATTGTCTGGTGTGTGGGCCCATCCCTCCCAATCCCAGCGAACTGCTCTCTTCGGACCGCATGCGCGAGCTGATCGCGGAGGCCTCCACCGAATACGACCTGGTTCTCGTGGACGCGCCTCCGCTGCTGAATGTCGCCGACGGCCGCATCCTCTGCACGATGGTCGAAGGGACGATCCTGGTTGTGAAGGGAGGATCGACGCCGCGGGAAATGGTGCGTCGCGCGGAGCTGTATGTATCGGATGTGGGCGGGCGCCTGATCGGAGTGGTGCTGAACAACATAGATTTGCGCCGCGAAGGCTATTACTACAGCTCGGCCTATGGCTACTACGGCCGCCCTGCATCTGGCGAAGAGGAGTCCAAGGCCAGTGCGTGAAGCTGGGCAGTTCGAACTTCAGGCCGCGCCGGCTGTTCGCGGGGATATGTCGAGTCTCTGCGGTGCATTGTGTGCTGGTGGGCCGGGAGCTCGTTAGAGGCCCCGGATTCACTCGTAAGACATAGTAATCGCTGGTCTTAGGATAGATGTTGTCCTGTAAGTCGCGGGGCGAAGCTGCGTCTACGCGGCCCCGGTGCGAGGCGAATGAGCGCAAGCGCAACGCTTCCTTGTGATTCGGCTTTGCCGCTGATGCCGGAATGGCCGGGGCCGAATTCCGAACCCCAATGGTATGCCGCGTACACCTGCGCGAATCATGAGAAGCGGGTTGCGGAGCAGTTGCGAGAGAGAAGCGTCGAGCACTATCTGGCGGTGTATGAGGCGGTGCGTCGCTGGAAGGATCGCCGCATGCGCTTACAATTGCCGCTCTTTCCCGGTTACGTTTTCGTCCGGCTGGCACCGCGCGATCGGCTGAACGTGTTGCAGGTCCGGAGCGTCGTTCGCCTGGTGGGCTTCGGCGGTTTGCCGGCCGCGCTTCCCGAGCAGGAGATTGAAGCGCTGCGCAATGGCCTGAGCGCGGGGCTGCCCGCGCATCCGCATCCGTATCTCACTGCCGGCCGCCGCGTCCGCATTCGAAACGGCCCCTTGGCCGGTGCGGAGGGAATCCTGCTGCGTCGAAAAGGCAGTTTTCGTGTCGCCCTTTCCGTCGACCTTATCATGCGTTCGATCGCCGTGGAGATCGATGCGGCAGACGTAATGCCGGTTCCATCCTCGCCAGGGCTGCGGCGGGTGGAGTGCTAAGAATTGGTGCGTTTTTGCGCTTTTGGGAGACGGCTGCGGGTGAGCGTGTGGGCCGAGGCTTCGGTGAACAAGCCCTCCGGGGCCAGTTTAGCGAGCGAACGGGTGCCCGGCAATTGCTGAGTATACCCAAGCACGGGGGCAGGTTCTGGACGAGCTAAGGGGGGCGTTTTGGCTGGGCAGCAGACATCGGACGGGCAGGGCAGCCTTTCACAAAAGTTGATCACCAACACCTTGTTCAACGTGATTGGGCAGGCTTACACGGTTCTGCTCGGACTGATGGTGGTGCCGTACGTGGTGCACCGGCTCGGCGCGGGCCTTTACGGGCTGATCGCGCTGGTGGCGGCTTTGGGCGGCTTCGCCGGGCTGTTGAATCTGGGGATCGGGAGATCGCTGGCGAAATACGTGTCGGAGCTTTACTGGCAGAGCCAATACGACCGCATTAACACGCTGTTTCGAACGGCGTTCACCATTTCGGTGCTGGCGGGCGCTGCGGGATGCACTCTTCTCATTGTCTTTCGGGCGCCGCTTGCTGCGGCGCTGGTTCACGGCAGCCGGAGTGCCACGGCCTACGTGAACTTCGCCGTGGTCGTCACGGCGCTCGGAGTGCTGATCGCGCTTCCTCTAGATCCGCTTTCGGTCTTGCCCGTTGCTTTGCAGCGTTTTGACATCTCGAACCGCATGAGCGTTCTTCTTTCGACCGTCCGGAACGTTGGGGCGGTATCGGTCCTGGCCCTTGGCTTCTTTTTCAGAGGAATCCTGGTGGTCTACCTCTTCGCCAGTGTGGTGGCGCTGCTCGGGTACGTCCGCTATGGCCGGAAGCTGATTCCCGGCTTCAGCCTTCGTCCCGCGCTGAACTGGTCCGACCTCAAGCGGCTGATGAGGTTCTCGGCGCCCGTGCTGATTGCAGGGGTGAGCGCCCTTGCTGTTCATAAGCTGGACCGGGTGCTAACGGCCTACTTCCTGCCCATAGCGGCTGTTGCGTTCTACGTGATCCCCTATTCGCTGGCCGAGAGGACGGTGATGGGCATCGGAAATATCACTTCCGTGATCTTTCCCTCCGCGAGCGAGCTTTCCTCCATGCGAGCGGATGACAAGATCAGGGAGCTTTACATCCGGGCCACCAAAATGGCGCTTCTCGCCGGATTGCCGGTCACGATCGTTCTGCTCGCCGTTCCGTCCCAGATGCTCTGTTACTGGGTGGGGCCTGAGTACGCCGCGCGTGGCGCGCTGACGCTTCAACTGCTGGCGGGCGGGTTCCTCTTCAATATATTGGCCCACGTGCCCTATGTGGTGGCTCAGGGCATCGGCCGGCCATGGATTTCCGCGAGGTATTCGCTGATGAACGGCATCGCAAATCTGGTGCTGTTCATGCTTCTGATTCCCCGTTACGGCATTGTTGGCGCTGGCGCAGGATTTTTCGCATCGGAAGCGGTCGTCATGCCTCTCTTTATCCGGGAGGTGAACCGGGTGCTGGGCGTTTCCTGGAGGGCCTTGATTGCACGGAGCTACGTGAGGCCGCTGGCTTGCGGGACGGTGACGTTCTGCCTGCTCCGGTTCTGCCGAGGTTACGCCGATTCTCTGGCTGCCCTGGTCCTCACGGCCGGATTTGCCCTCGCCATCTTCGCGGCCCTGGCGCTTGCCGGCGTCGTCGACAGGACCGAGAGGAACGGGATCTGCAGGCAAGCGGTGGGTCTTTTCCGGTGGGGCGGGAGGCTTGCCGATGTTTGACCACAGAGTACAGAGCTACGACTTTAGAGTTGATCCTTCGAATTCCAACAATCCGACTGCCAAGTTCATCAGTTTCATCCCCCGTGGAAGCCGGGTCTTGGAAGTGGGCTGCGCGAACGGCGCGCTCTCTGCGTACCTTACCCGGAAATTGGATTGCGAAGTGGTCGGCATCGAGCTGAACTCCGAAGCTGCGAGGCTTGCGGAACGGCATTGTTCCCGCGTAATCGTCGACGATGTCGAAAAGGGCGCGCTCGATGAGGCGCGAGGAAAATTTGACGTGATTACGTTCGGCGATGTGCTTGAGCACCTTGTACTGCCTGGCTCGGTCCTGGCCCGCTGCCGGGGCTTGCTTTCGAAAGGTGGATTCGTCCTGGTCTCTGTCCCCAACGTTGCTCACTACTCCGTTCGCCTGCGTTTGTTTCGCGGCCAATTTGACTACGAGCAGTACGGACTCCTTGATCGCACCCATCTGCGCTTCTTCACGGCCCGGACGGCGAGGCGGATGCTGGCGGACTCCGGCTACCGAATCGCGTCTTTTGATATCGTGTGCGCGATGCGGGGCTGGCGGTTTGTCAAGAAGTACGCGCTACTCCAGTCTTTTGTGAAGCGGCGTCTGACGGGGATCGTCGGCTATCAACTGATCTACAAGGCTGTTCCCTGCGCCGAGGATTGTGGTGTGCCTCAGCAGGCGCCTGGGTCAAAGGGGCAGCGGTACATGGAGAGCGTGTGACCGCGTCAAGTTCGTCGCCGATCGCAGACTCTCCGCAAGGCAGCGGGGCGAGGGCTCCGCTCGTCTACGTCGTCATCCTGAATTACAACGGGCCGGACCTTACGCTGAGCTGCGCGGACTCTGTGCTCAAAATCCATTATCCGAACTTCAGGGTCGTCGTGGTGGACAATGCCTCCACGGACGATTCGCTGGCACGATTCAGGGAAGCCTTCACGGACCCCCGCATCGAGGTTCTCGCAAACGGTAAGAACGAGGGCTATGCCGGCGGAAATGACCGAGGGATCGAGTTGGCTTTGGCGCGAGGCGCCGAGTACGTCTTCATCCTCAATAACGACACGATAGCCGACCCCGGATGCCTGGCACCGCTCGTGGACGCTATGGAGGCAGACCCCCACCTGGGGATCTGCGGCTGCCAGATTACTGACATCGGGCGCGAGTCCTCCCCCAATCTCGGACATCGCATCAGCCTTTACACGGGGGCGGTCGCGGGCTGGCACCACGCGGCGCCTCCCGCGGCTCCGGCGGCGGTCGACTTCGTTTGCGGTGCCGCCATCATGATTAGGGGGAGAGTGGCGCGGCAGCTCGGGGGTTTCGACTCGAAGTTTTTCCTTTTTTCCGAGGATGCGGACATCTGTTTCCGAGCGCGCCGAGCCGGCCACAGAGCTTGTTTCATCCCCGGTCCGGGTGTCAGGCACTGGATGGGCAAAACAACCGGCGCCCCTTGGGCCCGTCCGCTAGTTGGTTTTTTCAGCCTGCGCAATCGGGCGTGGCTCGTGCGCCGCCACGGGCGGCTGCGGCACCGCTTCGTGTTTGGGCTATTCGCGTTTGTGTATTTCTACCCGAAAATCCTGCTGGGACGGATTGTGAAAGGACAGTTTCGCCTGCTCCGACCGCTCCTGACGGCGGTTTGGCACGGCCATGCAGATAGTGTGTGACTGCCGGCTGGGTTTCCGAGGTGGCCAGGCGTTCCCACGGGTTGGCCGGACCTGCCCGTTGAGGCAATCCGCGAGAGGATTCTTTACCTTCGCGAACTTCCCGATGTGCAGAAGCAGATGGCGCGTGCAGCCTTGCGTCGCGTTCAAGTGCTTGGCGGCCGGAACACGTACGGCAACCGCATGCTGACTGCTTACGCGGACGCACTGAAGAACCGCCAGACGTTGGTCGAGGCAGCTTCCTGATGCGAGTGCTGTTAGTCGGAATCGGCGAGTCTTACCATGTCGGTGCGTTCTTCTGCAAGGCATTGGCTGCCCTGGGACATGAGTACGTCTTTGTCGACGAGTCGGCCTATCCGCAACCGCTGGCGCATTTCCGTTTCCATAACCTCGCATATCGACTCCTGGGGAAGCGTCCGTTGACCTACTGGAAGTTCAATAGCGACATTCTGAAGTGCGCGCAGGAGTTCAAACCTGAAACCGTTCTCGTCACTGGCGGGTGCCACGTTTCCCCACAAACCCTGGCTGAAATAAGAGCAAATACCGGAGCAGTGCTGGTCAATTATGCGACCGACGATCCCTTTAATCCCTCCCATTCAAGTAGCCACCTTCTGGGCGGGATTCGTTTATACGATCTGTATGCCTGCACCAAACGGGCCATCATAGCGGATGTAAGGCGTGCTGGTTGCCCTAACGTCTACTTTGTGCCGTTCGCGTACGAGCCTTCGCTACACTTCCCGGAGTCGCCGTCTTCCGAGGAGGATTGTTCCCGGTTCGATAGTGACGTGGCCTTCGTTGGCGGTGGGGACCCAGACCGCTTCCCATATTTCAGGGCGCTGGCCGAGGCCATTCCTTCGCTGAGACTCGACCTTTACGGGGGATACTGGGGTCGCGACCGGTGCTTGAGGTGCTATGACCGGGGCATGGCCACCGGCCGGCGGTTTCGTCTTGCGCTTGGGGGAACCAGGGTTGCGCCCGGCCTGGTCCGGCGTGTGAATCGGGACGGCCACTCGATGCGCAGCTTCGAGATACCGGCATGCGCCGCGTTTGGGATTTTCGAGCGGACTGACGAGCACCTGGAAATGTTTGACGACGGCAAGTATGCCGCCTTCTTTAGTTCGGCGGAAGAGCTCGTGGACAAAGTGAAATACTTCCTGAGGCACGACGGCGACAGAAGGCGCATGGCTGAGGCGGCGCATCGACGGATAACGGAAGGGGCAAACACCTACAGGGATAGGCTGGAGCAGATCCTCAAACTGGCCGAGCCCCTCCGTGCGGGGTGACTTGATGTTGGGTAGCGCGCAGCGTCGGCGTATCTCGCGGCCGGTTCTTCAGGGGCGGATTACGCCCTTGCACCTGCTTGTTCTCGCTGGGGTCTCCGTGGCCTGCCTCGCAGGGACGGCATACCTGGTTGTGGAAGGCGTCTCGCCCGATGTCGGCTCGCCGGGTATATCCTTTGCCTGCCTCGGGCTCGTTTCAGTGGCCACCCTGTTGCCTTTGTCCATCCCACGCAACACAGGCTGCGTGAGCGCCCGTTTCATCGTTGAACCGATTGCGCTTCTGAACTCTTTGTATTTTGCATTGGGGCCCGCCCTGTCCGTAGCATTCATTGCGCGGGGCATCCCCGTAAATATCTCTCCCACAGTCCCGCTGGTGCTTTCCCTGGGCTTCCTCACTCTGCACCTAGGAATCCGAGCCGCGCGTGGCCTGAGGAGCAAGGCCCGAGAGCAAGGCTATGCCAAGTGTGCGGCCCTTGCACCAACGCTCGTCTCCTCCGTTGTCCTGCTATGGATACTTCGGCTTGCGCTGTTGGTCCAGGGGTTGGGCATTACCCACGGGCCATCGATTGCCGCGTACTCGCGGGACTTGGCAACGGATGCAGTCGCTACGAGTGCACTCGGGTTCGTCCCGCTGTCGCTATGCCTGGCAAGGCTGTGCCGGTCCTCGGAACAGACCAGAGACACTCCGCTTTGGCGGGCGGCACTCATGGGTGTCGTAGGGTCTGACTGCCTCTATTATCTGGTACTGGGATGGAGGCTCTACCTACTTTGGGAACTTGTCATCGTCTTCTGGGCGTGGCGTTCAAGGCCGGGCTGCGTTCCACGAAGGCTGATCGTCGGGGCAGCCCTGGCGATTGTCGTCGCCATTCCCCTTGTGTATGCCCAGCGTGCCGTGTTGGGGACGATGGACCTCACTACGCACGAAAACCAAGTAGAGTTTATCGCCGGGAAGCTTGCCCCGGCAGAACAGGGTCTGGGCAGTGAAAGAATAATGGAGGAGACAAGACAGGGATTCATCGGGGATGCCGTCGGACGATGGAATGCAGTCCAGTGGTTCTCCGAGGTTGCATATCAGCATTTCGACAGCGGATATAATCTTCTACTCGGATCCAGTTGGCGATACGGACTCCCGTTTATGATCCCTCGGTGGTTGTGGCCCGGGAAGCCGGTTCAGGAGAACATCGACGCGATAATTGACCATCACTTCGGTCTTTTCCCCACGGACGAGCTCACGACCACCGAGACAGAGATGTTTGCAAATTTCGGTGTCTTTGGCCTGTGGGCATGGATGTTCGTGTATGGGATCATTGCTGGCAAGGTGGCATTGACCCTGGCAGCACCTCCGCCCTTGCGTGAATCAACCCTGTTCCTGGCCTTCTGCACAATGCCTGTTATCTTCCTAGTTGAGACAGACACAGTCGGCATTCTGGCGGCTCTCAGGCTCCCCCTCATCTTGTGGCTGGCACTAACTGTATTTGAGCGCCAGCGCGAAATCGACGTAGCCCCGCTCCAGCCGCAAGGAAATCTTATCGCCAGAGAAGCATGAAGGTCCTGATTCTTGCCACGGATATCTACACGCGCGGCGGCATGGCCCGCTACACCTGGACATTGGCATCGGCCTTGGGCGATCTCGTCGGGCGCGACAACGTGCACATGCTGACGCTTCTGGGCCGCAGCTCTGCCGGAGCAGCGCCGAAACGGTTTCGGATTCTGCAGGTGGTAGCCGACCAACCGACAGCCGCAAGCAAGTTCCGATTCGCGGCGAAGGCGTTGGGCTTGGGGCTGCGAAAATACGATCTGGTGATATGCGTGTTTGTCGGCCTCGCTCCACTGGCTGGAATAATCCGCCTGCTCTTTGGCACTCCCTACTGGGTCTGCTGCCATGGGATCGAAGTCTGGAATCGATTGCCCCTTCTGGAACGGCTAGCTGTGCGGCAAGCGAATCGCATCGTGCCGATCAGCCGGTTCACAGCAGCGAAGGTCGCGGAGATGAACGGGGTCCCGGCGAAGAAAATCCGCATCGTCTACAACGCGATCCCTGAGGAACAGGCTGCCATGCTTGGTTTGTCCAGCGAGGCTGGCACTTGCGTTTCCTCGAATGGCGGACAGAAACGCCTCCTCTCCGTCGGTATGCTCTCCCAGGCGCTCGCCTACAAGGGATTTGATACGGTCATCCGTGCGCTGCCTCAGGTTCTGGCAGTCATGCCCAACGTTCGCTATACGATCGTCGGAGAGGGAGATAACCGGGAAAACCTGAGATTGCTGGCGGCTGAACTTGGCGTCTCAGAACACGTGGAGTTTACCGGAGAAGTGTCGGATGCTCGCCTGGCCCTGCTGTATCGAGCCAGTGACATCTTTGTCCTCCCGAGCCGGGCTGGCCGGGCATGCGGACACTGGGAGGGCGAAGGATTCGGGAGAGTTTACGTGGAGGCCGCGCTGGCCGGTAAGCCAGTGGTTGGAAGCCGCGAAGGGGGCGCCGCGGAGGCGGTGCTGCACGGGGAAACCGGCCTGTTGGTTGACCCCCGTTCCCAAACGGAAGTTGCAGACGCGTTGATCACCCTGCTTGAAACCCCCAAACTGGCAGCCCGGATGGGCCGCGAGGGGCAGCGCTGGGCGCGCAAGAATTTCACGGAGAGCGCGCTACAAAACCGGCTGCGCGAAATGCTCGGCGGCGCATACGCCTCTCCCGAAGAGATGTCCACCCTATGTGCGGAATTTTTGGATTAGTCACCGAGCCGTCGCGAGACATCGGGCGTGCCCTGCGTGCGGGGACCCGGGCGCTGGCGCATCGGGGTCCCGATGACGAGGGTATCGAGATCATTCCTCATTCGGGCCATCAGGAAGCAGTTGTGGGGCTGGGGGTGAGGAGGCTCGCGATCCAGGATTTGACTGCGGCGGGCCATCAGCCGATGCAGGATCCTGCAACCAGAAACTGGCTGGCTTTTAATGGCGAGATTTACAACTTCCGGGAAGTGCGAGCTCGGCTGGAGAAGCGGGGGCATAAGTTCTCTTCAGCCGGCGACACCGAGGTTCTCCTGAAATCCTATGCCGAATGGGGCGAGGACTGCCTGGAGCACCTGGCAGGCATGTTTGCATTCGCGATATGGGATGCGCGTCGGCAGCGGCTTTTTCTGGTGCGAGACCGGCTGGGCGTTAAGCCGCTCTACTACTACGAGGCGCCCAGCCTCTTCCTCTTCGCATCCGAAGTCAGATCCCTGCTCGCGACTGGATGGGTTCCCCGGCGCAGTGACGCAGCCGGGGTGGCCTCCTACCTGGCCTTTGGCGCGGTGCAAGACCCCCTGACGATTGTTGAGGGAGTGCATTCACTGCCGCCCGGCCACATCCTGATTTGGGAGTCGGGTCGTCTCCAGATCCGAAAGTATT
>JAJXZD010000175.1 GCA_021780215.1 Acidobacteriota bacterium | reverse complement strand
CAAACACAACGCGGAGATGATCTGGCGGATTCTGGGGCGAACAGGGCGGGAACGGCCTGCGCACGGGCCCGGGCGCGAGATTGTGCTGGCGAACGCATCGGCGGCGCTGGTGGTGGCCGGGCGTGCCGCGGATTTCGTGGCGGGCGCGCGGCTGGCCGCCGAGTCCATTGATTCGGGGGCTGCCCGGGAAAAGATCGAGGCGCTGGCCACGTTTACCTCGCGGGCGGAACAGGGGCACGGGCAGGCCGCCGGCTGATCTCCCTCTACGCAGCAATCCCTTCCGAAACTATAACGACAGAAAATTCTGGAGGAGCTGGAAGCCCGCCTCGGTGAGGACTGACTCGGGGTGGAACTGCACGCCCTCGACAACCATCTGCCGATGGCGCAGGCCCATGATGATGCCGTCATCGGTCTCGGCGGAGATTTCCAGGCAGGACGGCAGAGTCGCCCGTTCGACGATCAAGGAATGGTAGCGGGTAGCGACGAAGTCCTGCGGCAGGCCGCGGAAGATCGTCTTACCGTCGTGGTGGATCCGGCTTGTTTTTCCATGCATGAGTTGCGGGGCGCGAATCACGTGTCCGCCAAAGGCCGCGCCGATGGCCTGATGCCCCAGACAAACGCCCAGGATGGGTATCTTGCCGGCAAAGCGTTGGATGAGCGGGACGCTGATGCCTGCCTCGGCAGGCGTGCAGGGGCCGGGCGATATCACGATGCGCTCGGGGCTCATGCGTTCGACGTCCCCGAGCGTGATCTGATCGTTGCGGCGGACCTCGAGCTGCTGGCCCATCTGTCCCAGGTACTGGGCCAGGTTGTAGGTGAAGGAGTCGTAGTTATCGAGCAGCAGGAGCATGGTGAACTCTCAGAATAGCGCAGGTTGCTATTCCGCGCGACTCCGGCCGCCGTGGCTGGCGATTTCGAGCGCGGCAATCAGGGCGCGCGCCTTGTTGAGCGTTTCCTGAAACTCGCGGGCGGGCTCCGAATCGGCCACGATGCCTGCTCCGGCCTGCACGTAGACGCGGCCTCCCTTGGCTACCAGGGTGCGCAGGCCGATGCAGGAATCGAGGTTCCCGGAAAAATCGAGATACAGAATGGCCCCGCCATAGATGCCGCGGCGCGTGGGTTCAAGCTCGTCAATGATCTCCATGGCACGGACCTTGGGCGCGCCGGAAAGCGTGCCTGCGGGGAAGCAGGCCATCAGCGCGTCGAAGCAGTCCACATCCTCGCGCAGGAGCCCGCGCAGGCTCGAAGCGATGTGCATCACGTGAGAGTAGCGCTCGACAAACATCAGGCGCTCGGGAGCGACGGAGCCGTACTCGCAGACGCGGCCCAGGTCGTTGCGCCCGAGGTCCACCAGCATGACGTGTTCGGCGCGCTCCTTGGGATCGGCAAGGAGGCTCGCCTCCAGCTCGCGGTCCTCCTCTTCCGTGCGGCCGCGCGGGCGCGTGCCGGCGAGGGGATGGTAGAAGGCGTTGCGGCCCTGCACCTTGACGAGCATCTCCGGCGAGCTGCCCGCCACGGACACATCCCCAAGCTTCAGAAAATAGAGGTAGGGCGAGGGATTCACCACGCGCAGGGCGCGGTAGATTTCGAAGGGATCCGCGGAAGTTCGCGCCTCAAGCCGCTGGCTGAGAACGATCTGGAAGGCATCCCCGGCGCGGATGTATTCCTTGGCCTTGTTTACCGCGGTGGTGAACTCCGCCTGGGTCATGTTCGACCGGACCCGCGGGGCGGCGGCCTGCGGCGTCCGCTGGGAAGTGGGAAGAGGCCCTTCGAGCAGGCGCCGGGTGTGGCGGATTTCACGGACTGCGGCGTCATATTTCTGACGCAGGCTTCCCGGTCCTTTGGTGAAGACGTTGCGGATAATCCAGACCCGGTGCTGCACGTGGTCGAAGACCACCAGCCCGAGATAAAACATCATCACGCAATCGTCGAGGCCCATGTCGTCGCGGCCCGCGGCCGGGATGCGCTCGGCGAGGCGCACCATGTCGTAGGCGAAATAGCCGATGGCTCCCGCGGCCAGCGGCGGCAGGCCCGGCATGCGCACGGGATGGTACCGCCGGGTCAGCTGGCGCAGGCGCTCGACGGGATGGTCCTCGAAGGAAATTTTCTTCTTGCCCGTTTCGAGCGTGCAGCGGCGGCCGCGGGCGCGGAAGACCTCCGCGGGATTGGCTCCGGTGAAGGTGTAGCGGGCGATGTTCTCGCCTCCCTCGACGCTTTCGAGCAGAAAGGAATACTGCGCGCCGCGGGCGATGCGCAGGTGTGCTCCGACAGGCGTGAGCAGGTCGGCCGTGTAGGTTTCGTAGACCGGGACGAGGTTTCCCTGCTGCGCCAGTCGGCAGAAAGCGCGGAAGTCGGGCTGAATCATCTCCGGGACCGGGCCTTTCTTTGAGGCGCGGGCATGCCCTCTTTTTTCTCCTCCCGCGCCAGGGCGAGCTCCAGGACGCGGCGCATCACGCCGGCCGGGGCAGACTGGCCTGTCCAGATCTTAAATTGCGCGGCGCCTTGCGCGACGAACATTTCGACTCCCGAGACGGTTTGAATGCCGCGGCGCGCGGCCATTTGCAGCAGGCGCGTGGTGCGCGGACGATAAATCGTGTCAAACACCAGCCGGCAATTCAATTCTTCCGCGGCCAGGGGAGAGTTTTCGGCGTGCGGGTGCATTCCCACCGGGGTAGCATTCACAATCACGTCGAACGACTCGTGCCGGACACGGGACCACAAAATCGCCTGGCTGCCTACATCCCGCGCCAGCGCCCGCGCCCTGGCCGGACGCCGCGCGCAGATGTACACCGCCGCTCCGGCCTGTGCCAGCGCGAAGCTCGCCGCGCGAGCCGCTCCTCCTGCGCCCAGAATCAGCACCCGGCTTCCCCGCAGGGAGATGCGCGGTTCGAGGCTGCGCAGCACGCCAAGGTAATCCGTGTTGTATCCGTGGAGCTTGCCGCCCGCGCGCACCGCGACCGTGTTCACCGCTCCAATCCGCGCCGCCAGAGGGTCGCACTCATCCAGATAGCGTAGGATGGCCTGCTTGTGCGGCAGCGTGACGCTGAAGCCGCGGACGCTGAAGGCTTCGAGGGAGGTCACAAAATCGCGCAGGTCCTGGACAAGAAATGGAAGGTGGACGGCATCCATCCGGCGGGCCTGGAAAGCCGCATTCTGTATCTGGGGAGAGAGCGAGTGCATGACCGGATCGCCGATCACACCGTAAACGCGCGTCCTCCGGCTGAACTCCCCGCCGCGGTAGAGCATTTTCATCTGTTCGAGAGAAACCTGTCCCGGGGCGGTGGCTTCCTCGACCGGGGCGTAGGTGAACGCGCTGCCCATACGGACCGAAAGCAGCCGCGCCGGGAGGGCCACATCGCCCATGGGTACCGCAACGATGCTCTTGCGCTGTTTGGCAAAGCGCAGAAGCTTCCGTGCTTCGCCGAGGGAATCGCACTGTGCCGCGATCTTGATGGCGTCCGGGCGGCTCCGTTCGAGCTCGGCGGCCACTTGGGAAAGATTCTCGGGCAAGCCACGGAAAAAATGGGCGGAGGCCAGCCGGCGCCCCTCGCCGAGGAGAACATCCAGAAGTTCAGCAGGGCACTGGCGGATGGTTTCGATTTCGAGATCGTACCAGGCGCATCCTGCGCGGATGGCTTCGGCCAGATGCAGAAGCTGTTTGGCGACCGTCCCGCGATACCTTCCCCCGGCCTGGACGCGGCGGCAGGTGGCGATGAGGAGAGCGCGCGGGCGATGGGCCGCCAAGTGGCGGAGGAAGCGGGCGATTTCGCGGTCGCTCGAGAGCCAATCGAGGCGTAGCTCGACCGAGCGGGTTTGGCGAAGAGCTGCGGAGAGCTGGCGGCTCAGGGAACGCGCGTCAGAGGCCGCCGCGACGGCGCAGAGTTTGTTGGACCCTAACACTTTGTGCTTCCAGTCTGTTTCGGGTTTTTCCGCCCTACCCTGCGGGCCGCAAAAAGGGGGAATTCTTGCTTCTACCACGCCGGTACACAATGTGTAAAGCCTAGCAGAGCCTTGCCTTGACGGTGCCGGAAGCCTTTGTTACGGTCGGCTCATGGGGAGCGCCTGCTTGCAGACGCACAGGCATCTATAAGGAGCATGGAACATGCGTGGGAAAATCGTCCTGGCCGGCCTGATCTTGACGTTATCTGGCGCAGTCGCTTCGGCGCAGAGTAGCGCGCAGGTGCCGACGCAGGATCAGATCTACTGCTCGGGTCTGGTGACCACGGAGCCGATGCCGCATAACACGATCGTCATCACCGGCGAAGAGTCCGAATACAAGATGACCTATAACAACGGGGATGAGGTCTTCATCAACCGAGGCTCGAAGGAGGGCGTGCGTGCGGGCGACGAATTCATGGCTATGCGCCAGGTCGGAGACCCCTACGGAATCGAATGGACGAAGTGGGAGTGGGCCATCCTGCACAAAATGGGCAAGGTGTGGGAGGATGAGGCGCGGCTGAAGGTCATCGAAGCGCGGCCCAATGTTTCCATTGCTGAAGTGGAGCATACCTGCAATTACGTGCAGCGAGACGATATCGTGGTGCCGTTCACCGTACGCCCGGCCCCAACGCTGAAGCCGGAAGTGAACTTTGACCGTTTTGCTCCGGCGAACGGCAAACCATTGGCCATGGTGATTACGGGCAAGAAGTTCCAGGCTCTGGTTGGGACCAACGACATCGTCTACGTCAACCTGGGCAATAACCAGGGAGTGAAAATCGGCGACTATTTCCGCATTTTCCGGTATCAGGGCACCCAGCACGAGACCGTCTATCAAACCCCGCGGTATGCTTTTGACCTCGAATCGGGCATGGGGGTCAAGGACATGAACATCTACGGATACGGCAGCTCGCCGAAAAAATACAACTGGAGCAACACGCCGCGGGAGGATATCGGGGAGGGTATCGTGTTGCGGACCGGGCCGAACTCCTCGACCGTGCTAATCACCTTCAGCCTGCAGGAAGTCTATCCCGGCGATTACGTCGAGCTGGAATAACCGCGGCGACCACCGGGCTATTGCTCCGGCAAGCCGGAGCGGAACTCCGCTTCGCAAAAAATTTCCGCTGTGAATCCGTGGATTCGGGTTTCCTGGTCCTTCCACGCGTCGCGGTCGAAACCCGCCTTGACGCACGTCTCTTCCAGAAAGCGCTCGGGGGACCAGCGTCGCTCAAGGGCTACCTGCGGCAGCAGGACCCCGCGCCGCCAGCCCCGGCTCACCACCAGCCCGTGCGTGCCCACTTCGATTCGGGCGGGCGCAATCTCTTCGAGCGGTGAAAGCACGGAAAGCTCGATCTCGGTTTCTTCGATCTCGCGTGTTTCGAGGGGACGAAACCGGGGGTCCTCCAGGGCGGCGGAGCGGGCGCAATCGGCCACCACCCGGACGAGCGGCTGATCCCCACCGATGCGGC
>JAJXZD010000181.1 GCA_021780215.1 Acidobacteriota bacterium | reverse complement strand
GTCGAGGAGTTCGCGGGTTCCCCCTCAGGAGGCGCTGTGGGCTCGGGACCCGGAGACGTAATAGCGGAAATCCGCGGGCGAGACATGCCGGCCACCTATGTGCTTATCGGAACGAGCCTCGATTCACGAGGTGCGGGCGCCGCAGACGATGCCGCCGGCGATGTGGCTGCAGTGATTGACGCCGCGCGGGTGATCCATACCTCAGGAACGATTCCCCGAAGGTCCATTCGCTTCGTTCTATTTACCGGCTCCGGCCAGGGCATGATCAGTTCCTGGGCATATGTGCAGGCACATCGCGCCGGGCTGGACCGCATCGCCGCCGCAATCATCCTGGACGGAAGGGCTGGGCGCGTGAACGGCTACTCGCTCGGCGACAGAAAAGATGCGCTGCCGGCCATCCGCGAAGCGCTCAAGCCGCTCCAGTCGCTCGGCGTGACGCAGTTCATGCTGGATACAGACCTGCACTCCGATGGCTTGCCATTCCTGCTGGAGGGGATTCCGGCGCTAGCAGCCATCGCTCAGCCAAACAAGGAGCAGGCGGAATCCGGAGCCATGGGAGCCAGTCCCTCCAGCCCGGACCTCGCCGAACTGAAGCGCCGCTCGGCCATCGCGGCGATTTCGGCATACGCCCTGGCCGATGCGGAGGAACGCCCCGGTCCGCGCTCGTCCCTGGCCGAGGTCGAGCAATGGCTGAACTCGACCGGCCTCGCTGCCAAGCTGAAGGCGAAAGGGCAGTTGCCAGCCTGGTATGCAGGCGAAGGCGACCCGGGGCGATAGTCCTTCCACTTATCCGGCAATACGGTGAAGAGCCCAGCGCACCATCTTGCATGGCAGTAACCAACGAGGAGATTCCCCCGCGAGGCGCAACGGCGCATGCCGTCGCGTCGCGTATAATGAAATGCAAGATGGCAAAGGTGAGTCACGCCGCATCCACCGAGACATTCCCGGCGCGCGCCGCGACGCCTCGCGGAAGGATTCTTGCCATCGATTACGGGCGCAAGCGGATTGGACTGGCCATCTCGGATGAGCTGGGGCTGACGGCACAACCCTTGGAGACTCTGTTGCGGACCAATCGAGCAAATGACCTCCGCCGCCTGCGGGAGGCTTGCCGGAAGCATGGCGTGGGGCGCATCATCGTCGGGCGGCCCGTTCACATGGACGGGTCGGCCGGGGAAATGGCGGACGAGGCGGAGCGATTTGCCGCGCGTCTGGCCAAAGAACTGGGCATCGAGACCGAGATGGTGGATGAACGCCTGACCAGTTGGGAAGCGGAGCGCATTACGGCTCAAATTTCCCCTCAGCGCCGAAAACGCAGGCCTCTCGACGCGCTGGCCGCGGCGGTCTTGCTTCGCGACCACCTCGAACACGCCCGTACCTCCGCACACGCCCCTACGGAAGGGGAGTGAAAGATCGTGCGGCGCCTTGGCCTGCTGGCTTTGCTGGCGATTGCGGCGCTCGGCGCGGGAGCCGGGTGGCTCGATTCGCAGATCAGCCGACCGTATAGCGGGCGCCGGCCGGAGAAAATCTTCGTAGACATCCCGCATGGAACTTCCCGCTGGGCCGTCGCCGGCGTTCTCCGCCGCAGCGGAGTGATCCGCAGCCGTCTGGCCTTTGCCCTTTTCAGCGACTGGCACTTTCACCATCCGCCCCAGGCCGGCGAATATCTGATTGACCGGCCGATGAATTCCCGCGAGATGTTCTGGAAGATCGCGCGGGGGCAGATTTTCGTCCACATCGTGACTGTGCCGGAAGGCTGGACCATGTACGACATTGCGACTGAACTCGACCGCCAAGGAATTTGCAGCCGTAATGATTTTCTGGCCGCCGCGCGAGACGCCTCGCCCATCTCTGATCTGGCTCCTGGCGCGGGCAGCCTCGAGGGCTTTCTCTTCCCATCCACGTATCAGTTCACGCGGCACACGACCTGCCAGCAGATCGCCCGGCACATGGCCCAGAATTTTCGCGAAGTCTGGGAATCACTCACTGCCTCTTCTACTGGAACGTTTCCCGGCGGGCTCACGGCAGAACAAGTGGTCGCGATGGCCTCGCTTGTCGAGCGCGAGACGCCACAGCCTGCGGAGCGCCCGCTCGTGGCCGGGGTCTTCTACAATCGCCTGGCGCGCGGCTACCCCCTGCAATGCGATCCAACCGTGCAGTATGCTATGGAGCTGGCGGGGCATCCGGTGAAGGACGTGCGGCCTGCGGATTTACGAATCGCCTCGCCGTATAATACCTATCTGCACCGCGGCTTGCCGCCAGGGCCGATCGCCAATCCCGGGGAGGCTTCCCTGCGGGCGGCGCTCGCTCCGGCGCGCACCCAGTGCCTCTATTTCGTGGCCAACGACCGGGGCGGTCATTTTTTCAGCCGCACGCTCGCCGAGCACAACCGGGCCGTCGCCCGCCTGCGCCGCCTGCTTGCCCGCGACGCACAGCCCGGGGTGGACCGGAGCGCGCGGCACTGAGGGCAAGCATGAACGAAAACCATTCTGAGGGGCCGCACGAGGCCCACAAATCGCCGCAAAAAAAGGAGCTGATTCTCGAAGCCGCGCGCGGCCTCGATACGCAGCGCTTTACCCCCGCCGAAATCGAGCAGATTCGCCGTCAGCTGATCGCCCATCATGGCGCGCACGGGAAGACCTCCCCGGACTACATCGCCAGCGTCCTCAAGGAAGCGGGCATGATCGTAGTAGGCTCGGAAAAATCCGACACAGCCGGGCGCTATGAGGAAGAGTTCAGCGACCTGTTGCATTTCTCGACCCTTGCCGAAGCGGAGATGTGCCTGGTGCGGCTGGATGAGCTGCTCCGCAAGTTCGAGCAGGAAGGCGAGCGCCACGCCGCCGAGCGTGTCCGCGAAGTGGCTCGCCTCGGCCGCCGCCGCGCTGAAATGATCGCCCATAATCACAAGGTTGAGGCTCTCAAGCGCACCGAGAAAGAGGAAATCGCCCGGTGGTTCGGCGTGTGGCTGGAAACGCCCGGCGCGTTCTTTGATTGGCTCGAGGTGCGGAAACAATCTCCCGAATTCAAGAGGGCATTCCCGCGCGGACTGGAGGAATAGGTGTACCGTCTCGATATTGAGCCAATGGATCTTGGGCCGGGCGTGCGGGCCGTCGCCCTGAGCCTGGTCGATGCGGAGGAAGGCGTCGAGCCGGTCCGCGGGAGCGAGGGCGCGAGCGTCTGGAGCCGCGTCTTGCCGGCCATCGCCGGTGAGGCGCCCTGGACACTCGATTTCTTCAGCCATCTCGACCGGGCCCGCGAGTTCTGCGAGCGCCACGGCATTCCCTTTCGCGAAGCCGGCCGCAGGACACTGCTCATACCCGCTCCCCCTCCGGAAACGCTCGAATCGCTGCTCTCCCGGTTCGAGGGCGAGACTTTTGGAGCGCGTGCCGGGGGCATCTTGCCGGCTGAAGACCCTGAGCTCGAGGGCGAGCTTTCCCGCCGCGGTGTGGACGCCTACCACAATGCCTTCCCACGCTATCTCTTTTGCGCGGTCTGCGAATTCGGTGACGGCTCGCTGGTGCTGCTCAGCGAGAAATTGCTTGCCAGCGAGGTGATCCGCCGGGTGCGCCCGGTGCTGCGGGAACTCGACGTCGAAGTGACCCTTCCTGCCTGAGGGAAGTGGCCGTCTTTGCCTGTTTGTTAACGTTGGTACGTTCGTAGCATTCCCCGGGGTCGCGTCAGCGCCCGGACAATTCTCTACGGCGATCAACGTTCTCAGCCCGAGGGCGGATTGCTGAACGGCGAAATCCCGCTGGCGGTCGGCACCGGGGCAACTCGGAAGATATCTGCCGGCTTTCGCTCCATCAGCCTGCGCGCTGTGGTGCGCTATGTGCGCGCGCAGCAGACAGGCTTCGAGACGGTGGGCATGGACCTTCAAGATCGTGCCAAGCTGCGCCGCTTGCTCGTCTCGCTTGGCAGAACCGAGGCACCCGCAGCCCCGGAACTCACGCAGGCTCTTTGATCGATGCAATCATGCGCCTGCGCTCGCTAACCGTTGCGCGCGGCAACCCGCCGGCATGTTCTGCTGAGAGTAGATCAGGAAGGAAGAGCGAGCGGGGAGGAAGACGATCCCTCCCCGCTCCTTGGGCTTGCTACGGCAGGTAGTATCGGAAGGAAGTGAAGACCATACCGTCATTTCCGGTGGGGGCGCCGCTTACGCCGACTCCCGACGTTGTTCCCACACCGGACCACGTGTTGCGAACAACGTAGGAAAATTGCGAGCCCCATTGCATCGTGCCCTTCGGGCCCTTGTAAAAGCGGTACCAGAAACCAAGGGTTCCTTCGAGCAGGTTTCGCGTATCGCCCGTGCAGTCAGCCAGCCCGCCCGGGATATATCCGGCTCCGGCGGTCGTCCCGGCGGGAGTGCTCGTGCCTGGCACCGTTTCTGTCCAGCAGCCTGAGTTGACGAACAGCGGTGATCCATATCCCACCGGCTTGCCGGAGGAATTGAGATACCAGGTCCGCGCGTCGTATTCGCCGCCCACGTTGGTGTAGACGTCCCATTTCGAAGAGTGCCACTCGATCGTGCTCAGCGCCTGGTAGTTGCGGATGAGGGCCAGAGTGCCGTTCGGCCGAACCGTCGCATCGGCCAGCCCGCCGGAACCGTACCGGCCGGTGCCGTCGCCGCCCAGGAAGTGAAGTCCAACATCCACGTGGTGGAAGAGCGTGCCCCGCGCATTCGCTCCCACTCCGCCGCCGACTCTCTTGTCATTGAAAGCGCCGTAGGCTGTGGCCGCGGTCGCGCCATTCACGCAGGGAGCGGTCAGACTGGCATTCGCGCAGGGGAAAACCCGGTCGCGGAAGGTGCTGACCAATCCGAAGATTTCATAGTGGCCCCAGCCCGGCTCGAAAACAGCCTTGACGATGAAGTCCGGAGCCGCATTGAAGGAGTAGTTGGCGAGTGGATTGTCCAGGCCACCGGGATTTCCCGGTGCGCCCAGCAGGAAGTTCGGGTTTGCGGGAGTGCCGTGAGCGGCAAAGGTGGTCTGCGGATTTTCCACCGACATCGCCAGCCAGACTTTGTTGCCGAAATCCTTGGTCACACGGAGGCCGTACTGCCGCGCCCAGCTGAAGCCGACATGGTACTCTGCGTCAATCGTCATGGGCATGGCTTCGGTAAGGTTGTTTGTGCCTTTGTGCGTTTCCGTCACCAGGCTCCACATCTGGCCGCCCGTAATCGTCCACCCGCTGTTGAAGGCCGCCTGCGCCCAGAACTGTCGCTGCCGGAATGTGTAGCTGTTGCTTTCGTTGCTGTTGGATGTGGTTCCGGCGGAAAGGAAGTCACCCTCGTAGTAACCGCCGATCTTCACGTTGTTTTTGTCCCCTTCGGCCCGCATGCTGATGCGCGACTGCCGGCCGCTGAAATTCAGCTCGCTCACCTGGCTCTGGGAGCTGCCGGGGAGGGGCACCGCGTTGAACGGCGAGTTGACGTCCGCGCTCAGCGCCTTCGAGCGCCAGGCCGACTCAGCCGCCATGAACCCTCCCGGCGTCAGCTTGATTCCACGAAAGATGATGGCATCGGTGGGTGAGGGGTTCTTTTCAAACTGCTGGCCCTGGGAATTTCCAGCCGGCTCGACGGGATTTGCCACGGCGGCTGCTGACGCGGGTGCGGCCGTTGCCGTCGGAGCCAGGCTCGCAGAGGCGGGCACATTCGCGGGCGCCGCCGCGATGGTGGAAACGCCGGCCGCTGCGCCGTTGCTTCCTGCCGCAGCCGCCGCGGAAGCGGCATTCGCCTTTGCTGCGCTGGAAGACTTCAGCTCATCCTCGAGCATCTGCATCTTCTGCTGCTGCTCCTGCAATTGCTTCGCCTGCTCTTCAAGAAGCTCGCGCAGTTGCCGAAGCTCACTCTCCATGCTGGATTCCGCCGGCTGGGCCGCCGGAGCAGGAGAGGCGTTCGGCGCCGCCGCAGGTTGGGTAGGGTTCGGCTCCGCTGACTTCGCGCCCGCCGCCGCCGATCCCCCGTTCGTCCCGGTCGCATTCGCACCGGCCATTGCCGGCGCCGCAATCAGGCCGAGCGCAATCATCCATGCCACAAAAACTCGCATTCATTCCTCCTTGAATTGAGCCGCCGAGGGTGAATCGCGCGCAAGGGTGCATACCGCGAACAGGACGATCACCCACCATGCCTGCCTCCAAGCTCGCGGGTGCGCAATCAGGCGATTGCAAGGTAAGCGCTTTGCTTGAACTCTCCGTAACGACAATGTGAATTGTGTGTTACACGGCCAACTGGCTATCCGGCATAGACTTGCGCGGAGCAGAAGAAAACGGGACAGAATCCCCATTAACAATTGGAAATCGCGTCGCTTCTTCGCTCAGGAGGAAACGGAAGTGGTGCGGCTTGCCATCGGCCCCGTCGATGGCAAAATCCGGCGGCGCGGAAGAAAGCTGAAGAACCGCCTCCGGCAAGGATCGCAGCGGTAAGCTGGAATGCCAAGGAAGCGCTTGAGAGAAAGCAGCGTTCCCCGATCAACGCGGCTCGCCGGAATGTGCTCGAGATCAAAATTTCCGCATTGAGGGCAGTGAGTGAAGCGGGCGAATGCGATAGCCACGCGCCCCGCGTAGAATCGCTTGTCGCAGGTATGGCATCGCCAGGGCCTCCATCCGACCTCAGTGAGGATAAAATCCAGCCATCCGGCCCGATGCGAACGATAGCAGTCCGCGCTGCGGCACTGCGGACAAATCATGGTTCCACGCTCCCCCTGGAGGCACTATACAGGCCGCCAAGGATAGCCAAGCGGATGCCTTCCGGGCAAGCCTCTCCGGAGCCAGCCCGGATGGCCCGCCGAGCAGCAGGCCGGGGAGGTTTCAGAGAAGAGAATCAGCGGATACCGAGTTTCTCGATGATGCGGGTGACGTCCGCCGCCGAGACGTCGTAGAGCGTGTGCTCGTCTTCCTGCTCGAGCCGCCCGCGGAGATATTCGGCGGCAATGTAGCTGGCCTCGCGGTCGCTGAGGTTGCGCCCCGTACGCTCGCGAAAAGCGACGAACGCGGGATGCGCCAGCCCCAGCACCACGCCTTTTCCGTCCACAAAAAACTTGCAATCCATCGTGTCGCTGTGGCGCGTGGCGATGCCGTTCCAGCAGTGCGAAAACCGGCACTGGTAGGCAAAATCGGTGACCTTCGAGGGCACCTCGAACGGCCGGATGAATTCGCTCATTGCGCCGACGTTGGGAATGGTGGGATAGGCGGTCTTCGTGGCCACGGCACCTCCTACTTTCTTGCTCCGGCCGTGGCGGGCCGGGAAGCATGATGGTAACTGGCGATGGCCGCCGCGACGCCCGCGCCGGCCGGCAGGCGCAGGCCTTGATCGAGCAGCGTCTTTTCCAGGGCCGCGAGCAGGAGCAGCACATTGGCCCTCTGGCTCGAATAGCCCATCAAACCGATCCGCCAGATTTTCCCCTTCACCGGTCCGAGCCCGCCGGAAATCTCGATGTTGAATTCATCCAGCAACTGCTTCCGCACCGCGGCGTCCTCCACTCCCGCGGGAATGTTCACCGCGGTGACCGTCACCAGGCGGTCCGCCGGATTCTTGACGAACAGATCGAGTCCCATCGCTTCGAGTCCGGCGACAAGCGCCTGCTGATTCTGCGAATGGCGCTCCCAACGCGCCTCAAGCCCTTCCTCGAGCACGAGCCGCAGCGCCTCGCGCAAGCCGTATATCAGCGAGATGGGTGGCGTGTGATGGTAGGTCCGCTCTTTGCCCCAATAGCTCATCGTGGGTGTCAGGTCGAAATACCAGCTCCGCACCGGCTCCTTGCGCGAGCGCATCAGTTCCTCGACGCGCTCGTTCACCGTGATCGGGGCCATCCCCGGAGGCGCGCTCAGCGCCTTCTGCGTCCCGCTGAAGCAGATGTCAATCCGCTGTCGCGCCACATCGAGCGGAACGCCCGCCAGCGTCGCCACGGTGTCCACCACGAGCAGCGCACCCAGCTCGTCGGCCACCGCGCGGTAATCCTCCAGCCGCGAGATGATGCCGGAAGAAGTCTCCCCGTGCGTCAGCCCGACAAATTTAATCTTCTTGCCCTTGCCCGCGCGAAGAACATCCTGTGGATCCACCACGCGCCCGTATGGCGCCTCGACGCAGATCACCTTCGCCGGAACCCGCTGCGCCATGATGGCCATCCGCTCCGAAAACGCTCCGTTCACGCAGACGATGCACTCGTCGCCGGACTCGAGCGAATTCTCCACCGCAGCTTCGATACCGCCGGAACCTGACGCGGAAATAGGGAAGGTGATGCGATTCTGCGTGCGAAAAACGGCGCGCAGCATCTCCTGCACGTCGCCCATCATGTTCGTGAACCACGGGTCCACGTGGCCGACCAGCGGCGCGGCCATCGCCCGGTAAATTCGCGGGTCCAGGCACGACGGGCCGGGCGTAAGCATCAAACGGTCTGGCGGAGCCAGCTCGCCGATTTCCTCATTTATGGGATGCTTCTCTGACAAGGTGAAATCTTCTTTCCGTCCTCGGCGGTCGCACGGCGCAAGCTGGCGGCGGGAGAACTCTGGCAAATGAGTGCCAAATGTACCACGCTAGTGTCGCTAAAATGGGCCGCCGCGGTCAACGTCCAATATGGCCGCACCGCCTGTCTATTCGGACGGCGAAGCGGAACGTCGCGCCGCAAGGCCCTCGGCGAGCATGTTCAGAATGAAGGCCCAGCCAATCTTGTGCTGGCGGCTCATCTCATCATCCGGCACACCGGCGTGATGAAGCGTCACCTCCGTCTCGTCCCCTCGCGGCGTCAGCTCGAGCGTCACCGCGGACTCCGCGCCCTTTGTGGCCTCGGACACCCAGATGTATTCGATGCTATGCGGCCGGTCAATCCGCACGAATCGGCCGTAATGCGGCCACGCCCTCCCCGCATGCTGCACGGCCAGATAGAACAGCTCCTCCACAACCGGATTCATGATCGCGCGCTCCGCGCCGAACCACGGACCGCCCGGACTTTTCGGGTTCATCCACACGTTAAAGATTTTTCCGCTGTCGCTGGAATCGTGCGAGTCACAGTGACGTCGGTGAGCTTCATCGCAGCTTCCCCTTCCCTCGGGTTACAAACTCTTCCAGCCGGTCCAGTTGCTGGCTCCATCCAATCGGGGCGCCGCGAGTCGCCGCAGATTCGAACGAATAGAGCTGGCGCACGGTGATTTCGGTTTTGCCCCCGCGTTCGGCGAAGCTCACTTCAGTCCACACCCGCTGTTCCGGCGAACCGTTGATATTGCCGTCGAAGACAAGCCGCTCCGGCTCGACGACCTCGATGTATACGCCATCGAATGGATAATCGTGGCCGTCCGGCCCCCGCATCGAGTAATGCCAGCGGCCGCCGGGCTTGACGGTCATTTCGTGAATCGTGGTCTGGAATCCATGCGGTCCCCACCATTGCGCGAGGTCTGTGGGATCAGTCCATGCCCTGAACACAAGGGCGCGCGGAGCATCGAAGCTCCGCGTGAGAACCAGGCTCGCCTTGGCCACAAAGGGAACACCTACGGCCTTGCCGCCCGATGCTCTACTACTTCCTGCGCCGGCTCCCTCCATGTGTTTTCTCCTTTCGCTTCAACTCGCGCAGATATTCGTCGAGGCGATCGAATCCTTCGGTCCAGAACCTTCGGTAATGCTCGACCCAATCGGCCACCTCTTCGAGTGCGTCCGCGCGGAGCCGGCAAGGCCGCCATTGCCCCTCGCGGCCCCGGGCGATCAGGCGCGCGCGCTCCAGCACCTTCAAATGCCTGGAGATAGCGGGAAGGCTGATATCGAACGGCTCGGCCAAGTCCGTGACGGATGCCTCGCCCGAGGCCAGCCGTGCGAGGATGGCCCGGCGTGTGGGGTCCGCGAGAGCTGCGAAGGTAGCGCTGAGCGCGTCGCTATCCACTATAATTAACCTTTCTGTTAAATATATCTTCTCCCCTCTTCTGTCAACCCATTTCTTCTTGGCTCCGGAAATGTTCAGGCTGCCCGCCAGGCAGGCCGGAAGAACCTTCGGCACGAACAGAATCTGCTCCGCGGAGGGGGTGGCGATTTCGCAACGCGTTCCGCCGCGTGTTGAAAGGCCTATACCCCTATGCTAGATTGCCAACTTAGCCCCGCAATGACGCGATGACCGGCGGAAAAATGTCCGAAGCTGAACGACAGAAGGTTTCCCGTGTGGAGGTCTATTGGCACACGGTGAAGTACCGCACCGTCGTGCTCTATGTAATCGTCACCGCTACCATCGTTTTTTCGCTCCTCTATCTGGCCTTTCCCGACCGCTCGGCAGCCGTCCTGAACCGGATCGCCGATACTCTTGCACCCAGCAGCCGCGGCGTGGCCACGCAGCCGGGAGGGCGCCAGGCGCGCTTCGTCAACCTGGATGGCAAAGTGCAGGTGAAGAAGGTCAACTCGGTGCAATGGGTCAACGCCGATTATCAGATCACTCTCGACAAGGGCGACCTGATTCAGACCGGACCGGAAGGCGTGGCCCGCATCGCCTTCGCCGATGGAACGACGTACACAGTGAAGGGCAACACGCTCGTCACTGTAGAGGAAAATATCGTCGAGGGTGACCGAGCCTCGCGCGTCGGCATGCATATCACTTCCGGCCAGGTGGACTTGAATACCGGAACGTGGCCCATTTCCGGCTCGAAAGCGCAGGTTTCCTTTGAAAATGCCGTGGCCTCCATCCGCGCCAACAGCCGCGCGGCTGTGTCGAGCGATCCCCAGACCAACCAACAGCAGATCACAGTGGATTCCGGAAGCGCCGAGCTGAACCGGGGAAGCGAACACGTGGACATCGGGCAGTACGAGCGCGCCACCTTCTCGCCGAACAGCGCCTCCATCGTCAAGACGCAGGTGCTGGCGCCGCCGGAGCTGGATCAACCGCTCAATCTCCAGCCGATTATCGTGGCCGATCCCAAGCGTTCACCGGTGCATTTTTCCTGGAAGCCTTCGGCCATGGCCAAGGTCTATGATTTTCAGGCCAGCACGACGGAAATGTTCAATCACATTGTGGCGGAAAAAAAGACGGCCGCGACCAGCCTGGATATTTCCGGCTTCGACCCGGGCGATTACTTCTGGCGCGTGCGCGCGATTGACGACAAAGGCGAAGTCAGCGACCCGAGCAATTCCTATAAATTTACTCTCGTCGAGCAGGCCAAAGCGCAGGAGATGTTCCTCGAGGTGGAT
Source organism: Acidobacteriota bacterium (assembly GCA_021780215.1). Taxonomy (GTDB): domain Bacteria; phylum Acidobacteriota; class Terriglobia; order Acidiferrales; family UBA7541; genus Palsa-295. Next base: position 10,891 of record JAJXZD010000181.1, on the reverse strand, counting down.
AACACCGAACTGCAAGGCAACGTCGTCGAAGTCATTGGGCGGACCGAGCCCGGCGCCGCTCTCATCATCAACGGCGAACAGGTCGCTGACATCCAGCCGGACGGCCACTTCCGGTATTTTACTCAGCCGATGGCCCGCGGCAGCCATACCATTGTGATTACCGGGCAGAATCGCCGCGGCGGAACGGCGATCAAGCGTGTGGATGTGGTGATTCCGTAGGGGATTCGAAATATAAACAATCGGCGCGCCGGCCCAGCGGCAGCCAGGAACTCTGAGGGAGAAAGCATCGGTGACCAAGAACGGCTATAACATGCGGTCGGTTTTCAGTCTGTTTTCCTCCGACCTCGCCATTGATCTGGGAACGGCCAATACGCTGGTCTTCGCCAAGGGCAAGGGGATCGTTGTCAACGAACCATCCATCGTCGCCATCAATAAGAACAGCGGCGAAGTCGTGGCTGTAGGGCGGGAAGCCAAGGAGATGCTGGGGCGCACTCCGGGCAACGTGGTGGCCATCAAGCCCATGAAGGACGGCGTCATCGCCGACTTCAAGGTCACCGAAAAAATGCTCACCTACTTCATCCAGAAGGCGCACAACCGCCGCGTCCTCGTCCATCCGCGCATCGTGATCGGGGTTCCCAGCGAAATCACTCCGGTGGAAAAGCGCGCGGTGCAGGACTCCGCCTACCGCGCCCGCGCCAGCGAGGTCTATCTCGTTGAGCAGGCCATGGCCGCGGCGATCGGCGCCGGCCTGCCGATCGAGGAGCCTTCCGGAAACATGGTGGTGGACATTGGCGGGGGAACCACCGACATTGCGGTGATCTCGATGAGCGGAATCGTCTATTCCCGGTCCGTGCGCGTGGCCGGAAACGAAATGGACGAATCCGTGATGCACTACCTCAAGCGCAAATACAACTTGCTGGTGGGTGAGCGCACCGCCGAGCAGATCAAGATGGACATTGGCTCGGCCTACCCGCTCGAAAAGCCTCTGACGATCGAGGTGAAGGGCCGCAATTTGATCGAAGGCGTTCCCCGGACCGTCACCATTGACGACAGCGAAATCCGCGAGGCCCTTTCGGAGAACATCTCGACCATCGTTAATGCCATCCGCGTCGCCCTTGAACGCACGCCCCCGGAACTCTCCGCGGACATCAGCGACCGCGGCATCGTCCTTACCGGCGGCGGCGCCCTTATCAAGAACCTCGACAAGCGCATCCGCGAGGAGACGGGACTGCCGGTCTCGATTGCGGACGACCCGCTCGCCTCCGTGGTGCTCGGCACCGGGAAAATGCTCAGCGATTTCCACCTGCTGCGCCTGGTGTCCATAGACTGACCATGCGCCCAGCTCCCTTGCGGAACGCGCGATGGAAAGCCCGCCACCCGCGAAAGGGCAGGCGCGAAGGGTGGCGGAACGAGGGCCCCACAAGCGGCAGAACCGCCGTTCGGCTCTCGGGGGGAGTTCGCCATGCCTGAAATCCTCTCGCGCCACCGTTCCCTGGCCGTGCTGGCCGCCACGCTCGCCGCGCAGGTCCTGCTGCTGGCCTATCAGGTCAAGCGCGAACACGACGTGCGCCTGCTGCGCTACTGGGCCGTGGAAATCGTGACTCCTGGAGAGCGCGCCGGGACGTGGACGTTTTCGAAGATCGGCGCCCTCTGGGACGATTACATCGCGCTGCACTCGGCCCGCACCGAAAATGAGCATCTGCGTGCGGAAGTCGGCGAGCTGCGGCTGCGCAACCGCGAACTCGAAAGCCAGGCCGCGGAAGCCCAGCGCCTGAGCGTCCTGCTGAATTTCCGCGACGCGCACACGGAAGCGCCCATGCTTGCGGCCCAGGTGATCGGGGCCAGCGCCGACCCCGCTTCTCACACTCTGTTCATCAATCGCGGCGAGCGTGACCGCGTCCGCCGCAACCAGCCGGTCATTACCCCCGACGGCATCGTCGGCAAGATTGTGGAGGTCTTCCCCGCCACGTCGCAGGTGCTGCTCATCAACGATAAGGACAGCGGCGTGGGCGCTCTTCTCGCCGACACCCGCACCCACGGCGTCGTGAAGGGCACCGGAGCGCCGGACCCCGCGCTGGATTACGTCGTGAACGATGAGAAGGTGCACGAGGGCGAAGTGATCCTCACTTCCGGCGAGGACCGCATCTTTCCCAAAGGGCTGCTGGTCGGGACTGTTGCAGACGAAAAGCCGGGCAATCCCTTTCAAACGATTCATGTCCGCGCGGCGGCGCATCTCGACCGCCTTGAGGACGTCCTCGTCCTGCTGACGCACCAGGAGCTGATTCCCAAAGAGACACTAAACAATAGAGCCGCTGGCTCGACGGGGAACGGAGAACCCGTCCGTCAGGAGCCGACCGGCGTTGTGCAGGGGCTATTGGAAGCTCCCGCCAATGGCCCGCCCGCCTCCTCAAAAGCCGGGGCGCAGCAACCCGCGCCGCAATCCCGCACCGCGGGCGCGCCGAAGCCAGCGGCATCCGCGCCAAGTTCCACGTCGCCGCGGAGTTCCGCCCCGTAACGGTGAACATGTCCTACGCTCTCAATACCGGCATGCAATCGGACTCGAACATTGAGGTCCACAGATACTATGGCGGCGCCGTGCTGCTCGTGTCCTTTCTGGCGCTCGTCATTCAGGCGTTTCTGCATCGCTTCGGCCGGTGGTCGGGCCTGGTGGATTTGCCGCTGCTGGTCACGATTTATTTTGGAGTCAGCCGCCGCAACCCCGTCAGCGGGCTGTTTCTTGGCGCCGGAATCGGCATTGTGCAGGACGCCTTGAGCCACGACAATCCTATTGGGCTCTACGGAATTGCGAAGACGCTCGTCGGCTATCTAGCATCGTCGGTGGGCGCGCGAATTGATACCGAGCATCCGATCAGCCGTTTTTTTCTGGTCTTCCTCTTCTTTCATTTTCACCAGGGCGTGCTGGCGGTCACCGAGCGTGTCCTTCTGAATCAGTCTTTGCCTTTCTTCTCCCCCCTTCTGTTGATGAACTCCCTTGCGAGCGCTGCGCTTGCCGTGCCGCTTTTCGCCTTGCTCGACCGTCTGCGCCGAACCTCCTGATGCAACGGCGGCCGGCGCTGGGGCGCCGCGAGGCTGGAGCATCTTGACCGAATGGGCATGAGAACCTTGCGGCCCGCTCGCGCCGGGTGTTACGTTTAAGTGTTCGAGCTTGCAGGCTCGAATGGCAGGGCGCACCAGGGCCGCTGATGGCCCTTCGCGCGGGAGTTCCGTTGCGATCGTGGAACGTTAACGATCAAAAAATTCCCCAGGGCCGCTTAGCGCTGATCTCCTACGTGTCTCTGGTTTTAGTCGCCGTGCTCCTGGTCGGCTTCTGGAAATTGCAGGTGGTTCAGTCGGGCCACTTTGCTGATCTGGCGGAAAAGAACGGCATCCGCTCGATTCCGATCATTGCTCCGCGCGGAACCATGCTCGACCGGGAGGGGCGGGTCCTGGTGGACAGCTATCCCTCTTTCAGCATCCTGTTGCTCCGCGACAATCCTAAATTGCTCGCCCAAAGCCTGCCGATGATCGAGGAAGGGCTGGACATCAGTCCGGAGGATTTGAAGCAGCAACTCGACGCGGCCAGGACCGAGCCTAAATTTCTCCCCATCATCGTCAAACCCGCGGCCAGCGAAGCCGACATCGCCTTTGTCGAAGCCCATCGCGACGATCTTCCCGTGCTCGATCTCATGATGGTCCAGCGGCGCCGCTACGCCCACGGAGAAATGCTCGCCAATGCGATCGGTTACGTGGGCGAAGTCTCCCCGCAGGAACTCAGCCAGGGAAACGGCCACTACCGGCCGGGCGACATCGTGGGGAAAGCGGGGCTCGAGAAGGAATACAACGACCGTCTCGAGGGCACGGACGGCATGCGGCGCGTGGTGGTCAATAGTGTGGGCAAGGTCATGCGCACGCTCGACAATGTGGACGCCATCCCCGGCAAGCCCATCCAACTGACCATTGATTACGATCTCCAGTCCATCGCGGAAAACGACATGGCGGGCAAAGAGGGCGCTGTCGTCGCCATGGATGCGCGCACCGGCGAGGTCCTCGCCATGGTGAGCCGCCCCACCTTCGACCCCAATGATTTCGCCGTGCGAATTCCAGCCGAGGAATGGCAGCGGCTGAATGCCGATCCCCAGACCCCCCTGCTGAACCGCGCCATTCAGGCGCAGCTCGCTCCCGGCTCGGTCTTCAAAATCGTCATGGCCACGGCCATGCTGGAATCGAAGGCGATTCCAGCGAGCTACACGGTCTACTGCCCCGGCTACGCGGAATTTTACGGTCGCGTTTTCCATTGCGATCACCCGCATGGTTCGGTGGACCTGCACAAGGGAATCGTCGCCTCCTGCGACGTCTATTTCTACAATGTCGGCCGGCTGCTCGGAATTGACCGCATCTCGCATTACGCCTCTTCACTGGGCCTCGGCCGACGCACGGGCATTGATCTGCCGGGCGAGGAGCCGGGCCTGGTTCCCTCGGAGGCGTGGGTCGAGCGGGTGTACCATCACAAGTGGTATCCGGGCTCGACGATCTCTGTCTCGATCGGCCAGGGCGCCGTAACGGCCACGCCGATACAGCTTGCCCGCATGATCGCGGCCGTAGCCAGCGGTGGAAAGCTGATTCCGCCGCACTTCCTGAAGAACGCTACGGGATTGAAGACGGACGATTTTCCGATTTCGGATGATACGGTTGATCAGGTGACCCAGGGAATGTACGGCGTGGTGAATGAAAGTGACGGCACCACTTCTGGTTTGGTCAAGTTGCAGAACATCGAGTTTTGCGGCAAGACTGGCACGGCGCAGATCATGAGCTATGATCTGCGGGACCGCCTTGGAAAGAAGCACACCGTCCGGGATAACGGCTGGTTTGTCGGCTACGCCCCGCGCCGCAATCCGGAGATCGTCGTGGCCGCGCTGGTGCAGTCGGGAGGCTGGGGCAGCGTCTCGGCCGCTCCAATTGTCCGCGACATCGTCAAGGCCTACTATGATAAGAAGAACGGCCAGATGCCGGCGACAACCTCCACCGCTCAAGTCACTCCCGAAGCTGCCGCGCATTCGCTGGTGGCGACCGCGACAGGACAGCATCCATGAACAGCGGCAGCGGCCCGCGCCTGCATGATCTGGATTGGACCCTGCTGGCGATTGTCGGCGCCATCAGCATGATGGGCCTGCTGGAAATCTATTCCTCCACGCATGCGAGCGCGATGGCCGGCATGCAGTGGAAACAGCTCGTTTGGATCGGAATCGGGCTGGCCGGCATGCTCCTGCTCTCCTTCGTGGATTACCATAGCCTGCTCGATCAGGCTCCCCTTCTCTACCTGGCCGGAATCATCGGGCTTCTGGTCGTCCTGGTGCTGGGATACTCCCGGCTTGGCGCCAAGCGGTGGATTCTCCTGGGCGGTCAGACTTTGCAAGTGTCAGAGCTGATGAAGTTGATTATAATTATAGTGCTGGCGCGGTATTTCGCGGAGGTCCGCACGGATCGCTTGACGGTCGCCGACCTCGCCAAGGTTACGCTGTTGACACTGGTTCCCGTCGGGCTGATTTTGAAGCAGCCGGACCTGGGAACGGCGATGGTGCTGGTTCCCGTGGCCGTGCTGGGAGCGTTTCTCGCTGGGATCGAATGGAAGCATTTCGCGGTTCTTCTCGTGGCCGTTGCGCTGCTGGTTCCAGTCGCATGGAACATGCGGCATCATCTGAAGCCCTACCAGCAGAAGCGCATCGAAACCTTCCTTCACCCGGAGGAAAATCCGCGCGGAGCCGGCTATCAGATCCTCCAGTCGGAAATCGCGGTAGGATCGGGCGGGATCTGGGGCAAAGGGTTCGGCAAAGGCAGCCAGAACCAGCTGGGCTTCGTGCCGGTGCGCTACTCCGATTTCATTCTGGCCTCGCTCGCGGAGGAGCAAGGCTTTGTCGGCGTGTGTATTGTGCTGCTGCTGTATCTGGGTTTGATTTTTCGTCTGGTGGACAACGCGCAGAAGGCCAAGGATCGCGCCGGGATGTACGTGATTATGGGCGTGACGGCAATTCTCGGCTTCCACGTTTTGGTGAATGCCTCGATGGTGATCGGCTACATGCCGGTGACCGGCATTCCCCTGCCGCTGATGAGCTATGGAGGGTCGTCAACGGCGTTTGTGTTTCTAGCTTTGGGTCTGGTAATGAGCGTTCGCCTGCGGCGTTTCGTCAACTGATGAATCGGGCCGCAAGGAGCGCCTTTCGCTCGCGCTTCCAAAGATCCGGCGCAGCGGAGCGAAAGCGGGAATTGAAAATTTCAAATGGAGAGACGCACCGAGTGAGGCACGTGAGTCGAGACTGGCACTCTGCTTTGCAGGATGGCCCGCCGTCGCGGGCACAGGCCTTTTCTCGTCCGAGCGCGCGCATGCCGCGCGGCGCCGCAAGCCGGTGCGTCCTGAGAGGTTCTCATGGCCAAGGAAATGGTGATTTCGGTGAACCCGCACGAAACGCGGGTCGCCATTCTGGAAGAAGGGCAGCTGTGTGAGTATTACGTCGAGAGGGAAAAAGAGTTTGCGTTAGTCGGAAGCATCTACAAGGGTCGAGTCACACGCGTGCTTCCCGGCATGCAATCGGCCTTTGTCGAAATTGGCCTCGATAGCGACGCATTCCTCTACGTCACGGACTTCCTGGAAGGGATCGAGGAATTCGATCCCATCGTGACGACAGTCGAGGATAAAGCGCAGAAACTGGAGGAGCAGGGCGGCCAGGTTTTTCCCGCCAGCCCGGCAGCCGCGGCCACCGTGGAGCCGCCCGACGTCGAGCCGGGGGCAGTCCACGCTGGCGAATCCGCAGAAGCGGCGCCTTCGGGTGAATTGGCGCCGGCGGCCAGCGCGTCCCCAGCGCGTCCGGCTCCGCCGCGCGAGAATTTTTCCTCCGGCCGCGGGCGCTTTGACGGGCGACAGCGGCGGGACGATTCCGGAAGGCGCGGCCGCGGGCGATTTGGCCGCCGTGGAGGACACGGCGGCGACCGCCGCTTCGGCCGCGAACTGCCTTCTTCAAAGTACGCTTCTCCCTGGCGGGGTGAGGCTTCGGCAGAAGAGCCGGCTATTGCAGAAGGCCTTATCCCCGATCTCCTTCCGGGAGAATCGCTCGCGAAGTTCAAGGAGAAGGCTCCGTCGTCCGCCGCGCCTCCCGTTCAGGAAGGCGAGGCTCCGCTAACCGGGGAAACCGCTGCCACCGCTGCGCCCGAAGTGCCCGAAACCGCCCGGGAAGTCGCTGCGCCTGCCGAGCCGGAATACCGCGCCGCGCGGGCCGAAGAGCCGAAAGCGGAAGAGCCGAGAGCAGAAGAGCGGAGGGTGGAGCACTTTGCGTCTTCTACGGGCCTCGAGCCTCTTCCGGGAGAAAGGCTGTCCAGATGGAGCGTGGCGGAGCCAGCGGCCCTCGAGCAAGAGAAGCCGGCGGCACCAGCCGCTCCGGAGGAGCACGCCGCGGCAGTGGAAGAATACGAACACGCCGAACTGCAGGGTGAGCCAGCCGCACCGGAGCTTACCGAGGAAGAAGCGGCCGCAGTGGCCGAGCACGTCGCCGAAGCGCAGGATGAGGAAGCTGCGCGTCGCGAGGAGCATGCAGGATTCGGCGCCGTCGGCGAGGCGGGCGAGCCAGGCACCGAGACGGAGGAAGAGGAAATCGAATCCGAGCCGGAGTCGAGCAGCATCGTCGAAGACGAAGGAAACGGCGAATCCATGGGCACGGCGCCCGAGGAAGCCCCGCCTGCGGAGCCGGAGGAAATCTCCGCCGAGGCAGAGCCGGCCTCGGCCGCAGAGAGCGCCTTGCCGCAGGGGCAGCCATGGACGGCCCGCGTGCGCAATGATTTTCGCGCGCGCCTCGAGCACCCCGCCCGGCGCGGCCGGGACCGCGACCGCGGCCGTCGCTTCCACGGGCACGGCGGACATCACCGTTCGCAGCAACGCCGCCCGCAGCTCATTGCCGACCTTCTGAAGCAGGGGCAGGAGATCATCGTGCAGATCGCGAAGGAGCCACTAGGCAAGAAGGGCGCGCGGATCACGAGCCATGTGGCCCTGCCCGGCCGGTATTTGGTCTACATGCCGACGCTCGACCATAGCGGCGTCTCGCGGAAGATTGCCTCGGCCGAGGACCGCGCGCGTCTCCGCCATCTGGTGAACGATGCCAAGGGAACCGCGAGCGGCGGGTTCATCGTGCGTACGGCAGCCGCCAGCGCGGCCCCGGAGGATCTGCGCGCCGACGCCGAGTTTCTCATCCACACCTGGAACGACATCAAGGTCCGCTCCGAGCAGCGCAAGGCCCCCGCGCTGCTGCATCGCGATCTGAACCTGGTCGAGCGCATCCTGCGCGACCACGTCAACGGCGAGTACGCCGCCGTCTGGGTGGACTCGGAGGAAATTTTCACGAAGATCGCCGACTTCATGAGCCGTTTCCAGCCCGCGCTGGCCGGCCGCGTGAAGCTGTACACCAAGGAAACGCCGATCTTCGAGGAGTTCGGCATCCAGCAGGAGATTGACAAGGGACTGCGGCCCAAGGTGTGGCTGAAATCGGGCGGCTACATCGTCATCAACCACACCGAGGCGCTGGTCGCGATTGACGTCAACACCGGGAAATTCGTCGGCAAAGGCTCGACGCGGCTCGAGGACACCATCGTCCGCACCAACCTCGAAGCGGCGAAGGAGATTGTCCGGCAGATGCGCCTGCGCGACCTCGGCGGGATCATCGTGATTGACTTCATTGACATGGAGGACCGCCGCAACCGCGAGAAAGTAATGGCCGCGCTCGAGGATGCCCTAAAGGCCGACCGCGCGCCGTCAAAAACGCTGCGCTTCAACGAATTCGGCCTCATCGCCATCACGCGCAAGCGCACCAAGCAGGCGCTCGAACGCACCCTCTGCCAGCCCTGCCCCTACTGCACAGGCTCCGGCATGGTGAAGTCAATCCCCACGCTCTGCTACGAGATCCAGACTGAGGCCCGCAAGATGGCTCCGGAAATTGAGTCCGCCACGATTACCTTGCGCGTCCATCCGGAAATCTCGAAAGCGCTCAAGACGCGCGAGTCGGCGCTCATCGAGGAACTCGAGCACTGGACTAAAAAGAGCGCCATCATCCAGGCCGACCCGACCCTCCACTGGGAGCAGTACGACATCTACTAGCTGTCCTGGCGCGCCGGCGAGTTCCGGGAAGATCGCTTACTGCCAGCCGGCGCGCAAGCCGTAGGGAACGGGGTTGACGAGCGCCTCAATCTGCATGATTTTCCCGTCCTGAATCTTGAACAGCTCCGCGATTTCCCAAGTCCACGGAGCGGTCCGCGTCTGCTTCTGGACCTGGCCGTTGGCGAGGGTGAAGGAGCGGAGCCGCGCGTCGTGGTCGAAGAAGCCGGCGACGAAGACCAGCCCACGCTCCTCATCCACCACCAGAAAGCGGCGGTCGCGGATGCGCGTATCGGGCTGGAACTCACGGAGCTGGATTTGCGCCTCGCAGCCGAGGCCGAAGGTGTTTGTCGAGCTGCCCGGAACGCCAAGCTTCGGATTATTGGTGGTCTGCACGCCATCCTCGATGCGGTTGCAATTTTTGTCGAACGGGACGTAGGAGGCGTGGCCCTTCTCGATGGCATTGAAGTAACTGTTGGCGATGGCAATCAGGTTGGCGCGGGAGCGGCGCTCGGCGGGCGGGACAGCCTCCGAAAAAATCGGCCGGGGAGTGACCAGAGCTTCGGGGTGGGCGAGGCTGCCAGGCTCCTTGCGCGTGACAATCGTCTCAATCTCCTTGATGAGATGCATCTGGACCTTGAGCCGCAGACAGAAAATGATCGGCGCGCCATTTTCCTGCAGCACTCCCATGAACATCACCTGCCCAGACTCCGGATCGGCGGCGTAGATTTTGTAGCTGCCGAGGCCGCTGGCCGTGCCCCAGAGGCCGTCGCCAAGTTCGAGCACCTGGCCGTTCTCCGTGAAGCGGACGCTGCGCGCGAGAGGGAGGCGCGAGGGATCGTGGGCCACGAGAGCGGCGAGATAGTCGTCAACAAAACCCTGCAGGCAGGCGCGGTCGCAATCGTAGTTGAACTGCGGATCGTAGTCCGCTGGCGGGCGGGCCGCCTGGGCGCGGGCTGATCCCGCGAGTATTCCACCGAGCAGGCCCGCCACGATGGCAACTGCGGCCCCGAAAAACCATCCTTTTCCGCGCATATCTCCTCCTCCGAATAACAGTTGGCCCCGCTTGTATAACAGAAGCGCCGCTCCGCGGGCAACTCGCGCCTCCCGGACGCAGGTGCGCCAATGCAAATCCACGGCGAAAGGCATGTACGCAAACAAACATTTAAAAGATAGACACATGTGCGCGTAATGGGAATTGAAAGACGGAAGACGCGGCAGCTATCATCGCAGCAGAATTTTGGGTGGGTAGATGTAAGCGGTGGGGTCTGCAGTGAGACAGTGTGTCCTGCGTCCGGCCTTTGCCGCGGCGCACCCGTTATCGCGAATGCAGTGATTGGAATGATTACGCAAGAGACTGAGGGGGATGCGGTGCGTCCGTAACCCATAGCTGGACTCCCCGGAGCCGGGATATCCCGGCTTGCGCGGAGAATGGGTATTCCAAAGGAGAGTTTTATGAGGCGTGCGGTTTTGTGTGCCAGTGTGTGCCTGGCTGTTGTGGTGATGACCTTTGCCGGTTGCAGCGGAACTTCCACCGTAGGATTGACATTCCCGGGTGGAACCGCCATGGCTATTGATCAGACGCAGAGCGTTGCAATCAACGTCGTCGTAGCCAACGATGCCGGCCAGGGCGTTACCTGGACTTGCACCTGACGTGACTGGCGTTTTTTGTACCAGCGGGAGTGAGCGAGAATCCACTCTGGAGGAACGCTGGTATGCCGATAAAACGATACAAGCCGGAGCAGATCGTGAATCTGCTGC
>JAJXZD010000229.1 GCA_021780215.1 Acidobacteriota bacterium | reverse complement strand
TCCTTGTCGTGGACAAGGATTACAATCTGAAGGGCCTCATCACCGTCAAGGATATCCAGAAGCGGCTCGAGTTCCCCAACGCAACCAAGGATGCCCAGGGGCGTCTCCGCGTAGGCGCGGCGATCGGCGCCACCGGAGATTTTCTCGAGCGCGCCGAAGAGCTGGCGCGCAACAAAGCCGACGTGCTGGCCGTGGATACCGCGCACGGCCACACCACCCGAGTCATGGAGGCCATTCGCGCCGTGAAGCACAAGTTTCCCGGCATGGAGCTGGTCGCCGGAAATGTGGCCACAGCCGAGGGCGCCCGCGACCTGATCGCCCTGGGTGTGGATGGGCTCAAGGTGGGCATCGGCCCAGGCTCCATCTGCACCACTCGCGTCGTCACCGGCGCGGGCGTACCGCAAATCACCGCGATCTCCGACGCGGCGCGCGCCGCCAAGGATACCGGCGTTCCCATCATTGCCGACGGCGGCATCAAGTTTTCGGGGGATATCACCAAAGCCATTGCCGCTGGCGCCGCCGCCGTCATGATCGGCAGCCTCTTCGCCGGCACGGAGGAATCTCCGGGAGAGACGATCCTGTACCAGGGCCGAACCTTCAAGTCGTATCGCGGCATGGGATCGCTCGGCGCCATGGAGGCCGGCTCGGCGGACCGCTACGCACAGGAAGGAGTCGAGCGCGGCAAGACCGTCCCGGAGGGAATTGAGGGACAGGTACCCTATAAGGGGCCTCTCGCCAATCTGATCGAGCAGCTCGTGGGTGGCCTGCGCAGCGGCATGGGCTACTGCGGCGTGGAGACTCTCAAGGAACTGCACGAGCGAGGCAGGTTTATCCGCATCTCCCAGGCGGGCCTGCGCGAAAGCCACGTCCACGACGTGATTATCACGCGCGAAGCGCCGAACTACCGCCTGGAATAGTCCCTTGACCTTGCGTCATCCCAGCTTGCGCGTCCCTTCGCGTCTCGACGCGCGTATCGTGGCGGGGTATCGTCTGCGCGCAAGTTTCGTTCTGCGAAGGAACCAATAGAATGCGCTGGCTGGCGCGCTGGTGGCCTGCCCTGGCTTGGGCCGTTGTCATTTCCCTTTTTTCCACCGGAGGATTTTCCTCCACGCACACCAGCCGCATCATTATTCCCTATCTGCACTGGCTTTTCCCCCACGCTTCGAGGGCGGCTCTTCTCCGAATTCACCATCTCGTCCGCAAGTGCGGCCACTTCCTCGAATATTTCATCTTCAGCGTGCTGATCCTGCGAGGAATTCGACGCGGAAAGCGCGAGACACATCTTCGCTGGGCGCTGGCTGCCATCGCGCTGGTGGCACTGTACGCCACGGTCGACGAACTGCACCAGTCGTTTGTACCAGGTCGCGGTGGACTGGAAATGGAAGATGTGGCGATTGACACCGCAGCCGGCATCGCCGCGCAGGCCCTGGCGGGTCTCCTGCTGCTCCGGGGGAATCGCGGGAAGCACGCGGAGGCATCGAAAAGGAACGGCCCCCAGAATCCTGGGCAATAAAAAAGCCCGCCCCGGCGAACCGGGACGGGCTTGGAAATCGCTCCAAACCGCTGGGCCTACTTCTCTGCCGCTGCCGCTTCTTTTTCCTCTTGCGGGGCCTCCTCGCGGGCCTCTCTCTTCGGTTTCTTTTCCTTCTTTTTTAGCTCCGAGCCGAGGAACTCCAGAATCGCCAGCTCAGCCCCGTCGCCGATTCTCCACCCTGTGCGAACGATGCGAGTGTAGCCTCCGGCGCGGCTTGCGAAGCGAGGCGCGAGCTCACCGAATAGCTTCTTGGCTGCGGCGGGGGTCATCAGGAACGCGGCCGCCTGGCGGCGGGCGTGCAGCGAATCGCGCTTGCCGAGAGTGATCATGCGCTCGGCCAACGGGCGGGCTGCCTTGGCGCGGAGGAGCGTGGTCTGGATGCGCTCCTTCTCGATGAGGTTGGTCACCAGGTTGCGCAGCGTGGCCCGGCGGTGGGCGGGATTTCGCCCCAACTTATAGCCTGACTTGAGATGTCTCATATTCCGTTCCTGGCGGCGTCCGGCAGATCAGACGGCCGTGGTTTCCTCCGAGGGAGGCGGGGCCGTCTGGCTCGGCAGCGGCGGCCAGATGACGCGGCCGTGCTCATCGAACTTCATGCCGAGGCTCAGGCCCATCTTGTGCAGGATATCCTTAATCTCGTTGAGCGACTTGCGTCCGAAATTCTTAGTCTTCAGCATTTCGGACTCGGTCTTCTGCACGAGCTCCCGCAGATTCTGGATGTTCGCGTTCTTCAGGCAATTGTAGGAGCGCACGGAAAGCTCGAGCTCCTCGACGGAACGGTCCAGGTATTCGAGGCGCGGATCGGCGTAGCTTTCCACCGCCTCGTCGGGAAGCTCGGGCTGCTCTTCGAAATTGATGAAGATGCTCATGTGGTCCTTGATGAGCTTGGCAGCCAAGCCAATAGCATCCTGCGGAGTGATGGCCGCGCTGGTCCACACTTCGAGGGTCAGCTTTTCATAATCGGTCATTTGTCCCAGGCGCGCCGCTTCGACGGCGTAGTTCACCTTGCGCACGGGCGAATGCACCGAATCCACCGGGATGTAGCCGATCGGCAGGTCCTCGTCAAAGTTGCGGTCGGCAGCCACATAGCCGCGGCCGTTCTTGACGCGCAGTTCGAGTTCGAGCTTGCCTCCCTCGCTCACCGTGGCCAGATACACATTTTTATCGAGCACGGCGATGTCGGCATCCTCCTCGATCCTGGCCGAGGTCACCGGGCCGGGCGCGTCCACGTTCAGGGTGATGGTCTTGTGCTGGTCCGTGTTGAGCTTCAACGGGACCTGCTTGAGGTTCAGAATGATGTCGGTGGCATCCTCCACGACGCCGGGAATGGGCGAAAACTCGTGCAGCACACCCTCAATCTTCACGGCGGTAATGGCCGCGCCCTCGATCGAACTCAGCAGGGCGCGCCGTAGCGCGTTGCCAACCGTGGTGCCCCAGCCGCGCTCGAAAGGCTGAGCGGAAAACTTTCCGTACTTATCGGTAAGCGTCTCGGGCTCGGCCGCCAGCCGCTTCGGTTTCTGAAAACCCTTCCACATCTTGGCCTTCCTTCCGGCCCGCCCGCGGCGGGCCCGTCGTCCGTCGGTTTCAACAGGTATCGTTCGCTACTTCGAATAAAGCTCGACGATGAGCTGCTCGTTCATCGGCGGAGTCTGAACGTCCTCGCGGCGGGGGGGCGCTACCACCCGCGCCTTGAAGTTTTCGCGGTCAATCTCCAGCCACGGCGCCACGCCCTGGCTCTGCGCCAGGTTGCGCGCCTCGAGAACCATCGCGTTCTGGTGCATCTTGTCCTTCAGCGCGATTTCATCGCCCACCTGCACCAGATAGCTGGGGATGTTTACCTTCTGACCTTTCACGCGGATGTGACCGTGGAGCACGAACTGGCGCGCTTGCGCGCGCGATCCCGCCAGACCCATGCGGTAGACCACGTTATCCAGCCGCCGCTCGAGCGTCACCATCAGGTTCGCGCCGGTCGGCCCCTTGGCGCGTTCGGCTACCTCGAAGTAATTGCGGAATTGCCTCTCGAGCAGGCCGTAGGTCCGCTTGACCTTCTGCTTTTCGCGCAACTGCACGCCATAGCCCACCATTTTTGCGCGGCGGGCCTGGCCGTGCTGGCCGGGAACGAAATTGCGCTTCTCAATCGCGCACTTTTCCGTGAAACAACGAAGGCCCTTCAGGAAGAGCTTCTGCCCTTCCCGCCGGCACAGCCGGCAAACCGCATCACGATGTCTTGCCAAGTGCTTCTCTCCTTTGCTTCCGCCGCAAAAAAATTCCGTGCGTCACACGCGCCGGCGCTTTGGCGGACGGCACCCATTGTGCGGGACCGGCGTCACGTCCTTGATGGCGCTGATGTGCAGTCCTGAGGAGGCCAGCGCGCGTACCGCGGATTCGCGTCCTGCTCCCGGCCCTTTCACACGTACCTCCACCGTCTTCATTCCATACTGATCGCGCGCCACACCCGCTGCGGTCATGGCCGCCTGTTGCGCGGCATAGGGCGTGCCCTTGCGCGAACCCTTGAACCCCACCGACCCGGCGGAAGCCCAGCTGACCGCGCGTCCATCGGGATCGGTCAGCGTCACGATGGTGTTGTTGAACGTCGCCTGGATGCAGACAACGCCGTGCGGCACCACGCGCTTTTCGCGCTTCTTGCGAAATTCCTTCATGCGCTTCGCCGGCTTCGCTGCCGCCGGAGTGGCGGCCGTATCCTGGGTTTCCTTTGCCACGATCGTTCCTCTCTCGGCGCGCTGCAGCGCGCCAGGTGCCTACTTCCGCGCCATGATCTTCTTCTTGGCCGCCACAGCGCCCTTGCGCGGCCCCTTCCGGGTGCGCGCGTTGGTGTGCGTGCGCTGGCCGCGAACCGGAAGATTCCGCCGGTGGCGCAGCCCACGATAGCACTGAATTTCAATCAGCCGGCGGACGTTCATCTGGATTTCCCTGCGGAGGTCGCCCTCAACGCCGCCTTCCGCCTCGATCGCGGCACGCAAACGGGTGACTTCCTCCTCGGTCAAATCCTTCACCTTCTTCGTGGCGTCCACACGGGCCTTTTCCGCCAGCACACGTGCGCGCTGCTGCCCGATTCCATAGATCGCCGTGAGTCCAATCCACAGCCGCTTCTGCGGCGGCAGGTCCACACCTGCAATGCGAGCCATCCTGTCTCCTCCTTGCCCGAACCGGCTACCCCTGGCGCTGGCGGTGTTTCGGATTTGCGCAGATCACGCGCACGACGCCACGCCGGTGAACAATCTTGCACTTCATGCAGATCTTCCTGACCGAAGCCCGAACCTTCATCTCATGCACTCCATTTCTTGCCTGCCGCCTTTACTTGTAGCGGTACACAATGCGCCCGCGGGTGAGGTCGTAGGGCGACAGCTCGACCGCGACGCGGTCACCGGACAGAATCCGGATAAAATTCTTGCGCATCTTTCCGGAGATGTGTGCCAGCACCTGGTGCTTGTTCTCCAGCTCGACGCGAAACATCGCGTTGGGAAGCGGCTCGATCACAGTCGCCATCACCTCGATGGCGTCCTCCTTGCCGCTGCCTTCTCCCGGCTTTCTCTTCTCTTGATCCGGCCTTTTGCTCATGCGTGCCCGCTTAAATCGCTCCGAATTTCCCGGTGCCGATTACCAGCACGGCCCGGTTGCTTCCCGCGGGCGCGTCAGGATCCACGGCCCGTCCCCGGTGATGGCGACGGAATGCTCAAAATGCGCCGAATCGCTTCCGTCGGTGGTCACCGCCGTCCAGTTATCTCCGAGCACCCGGACGCCCGGGCCGCCCGCGTTCACCATCGGCTCGATGGCCAGGACGAGGCCTTCTTGTAAACGCAGTCCCTGCCCAGCGACCCCGTAGTTGGGCACCTGCGGATCCTCGTGCATCTGCGTTCCAATCCCATGGCCCACGAATTCCCGCACGACGGAAAAG
>JAJXZD010000224.1 GCA_021780215.1 Acidobacteriota bacterium | reverse complement strand
AACTACCATCAGGAAACGCTGGCGCGCATGTCCACGCACATAAAGACGTTGGAGGTTGCAGGGCTTTTGATGCTGACCGACGCGAACCTCTTCACCATCAACGGCAACGACTACAACGATCCCTTCCTCAATCTGAACAACTCCGGGTCGAGCAACCTGCTCCTCGGAAGCAACGACATTCAGGAAGTCGCCGTGGTCAGCAATGGCTACACCGGCCAATATGGACGCCAGGCCGGCGCGCAGATTGACTACACCACGAAGTCCGGCTCCAATCAATGGCATGGCACCATGGTTTATGACTGGACCGGACGCGCACTGAACGCGAATGACCCGATCGCTAAGCTGGAAGGGCTTGGCCGTCCGTTTGAGAACAACAATCAGTGGGCCGCGGGCCTGGGCGGCCCCGTGGTGAAGGACAAGCTCTTCTTCTGGGTGGACACCGAGGGAATCCGCTACATCTTTGGATCCACAGCCAACGTGGTTGTACCCAGCCCGGCATTTCATACTTACGTGCTGAACAATCTGACTTCGCAGGGAGCAAGCCCGGCCACCATGGCCTTCTACAACAACGCCTTCAAGCTCTACAACGGCGCTTCCGGAATCTCCAGGGCAACGTTGAATGATAACTCATGCGGTACCATCACGGACACCATCGGCGCAAATCAGGACTGCACCGAATCGTGGGGAAACTCTCTTTCCAACGGAAACAAGGAATGGCTGCTGATCGGCCGCATGGATTATGCCGCCAGCAGCTCCGACAAGATTTTCGGCCGGGTGAAATTCGACCGCGGCACGCAGCCGACCTACACCGATCCCATCAACCCGCTCTTTAACAACCAGAGCATCCAGCCGCAGAACGAAGGCCAGTTGAACTACACCCATGTGTTCAGCCCGACCGTCCTGAACAGCTTTGTCGGGTCGGTGCTCTACTACTCCGCGGTTTTCGGGAGTCAAAATTATCCCACAGCCCTGAACCTGTTTCCTGGCAACCTGATCTTTTTGGATGGAGGAGGATCATTTGGAGCGATCAGCGGTCTCGGAACGGGGTCCGGGAACCCCAACGGCTTCAACGCTGGATATCTTTATCCGCAAGGCCGCAATGTCACCCAATATCAACTGGTTGACGACCTCTCCGTCACCCACGGAAATCATGACTTCGAGATGGGCGTGAACTTCCGGCGCGACGATGTGAGCGACTACCAGGCCGAACAGATGACGCTGTATCCGGTCATCGAAACAACCATGTTCGGGTTTGCTAACAACCAGATCACCTCTCCGCTGGCCCCCTCCGGAACGTCGCCGGGCTCAGTGCTCCAGAATTTCGCCCAATCTCCGGTGCAGCCCATCGCCATGTACAGTTTTGGCCTGTACTTCCAGGATGAATTCCGCGTCACTTCGAGGCTCAAGCTCACGATGGCCATGCGCGCCGAACGCAACTCCGGCGGCGCCTGCCAGCACGCCTGCGCCTCAACCACTTTCCTTCCCTTCAATAGCATGTCCCATTCGGCGGACATACCTTATATTGATTCCTTTAGCCCCGGCCAGACCAGCATTCTCCCGAATGTTGAGAGTGTCGTTTGGGAGCCGCGGCTTGGAGTGGCCTGGACTCCTTTTGATGAGAACACCGTGATCCGCGGCGGCGTGGGCCTGTTTAGCGACCTCTACCCCGGCCAAATCCTGGGCAACCTCACGACCAACTTTCCGCAGGTCAACATCTGGTCGGTTGACCCGGGAGCTTCTTCGGTGGCTTTCGGTCCCGGCTTCACGAACAGCGGGGCGTCCTTCGTGGCCAATTGCAATTCCGCTTTCGCCACCAACTACAAGACGGGCGGCAATTTGGCAAGCTACGTTGGTGCGGCCCCGGCGTGTGCCACGGCGCTTCCAAACTACACCAGCGCCCCAGCAAAGCTCCTGAATCCGAAGTACCTCGAGTGGAACCTGATGATTCAGCACAAGTTCCGTTCGAATCTGGCCTTCACCGTCAACTACGTGGGCAACCATGGCTACGATGAGCTTTTGAACAATCCCTACATGAACTCCTTCTGCGATCCGGCACTGTGCAGTGGCCCGGTTGCTTACGGAGGCCTTGGCCTCACGAATACCGGCCTTCCGACCACTGCTCCGGATCCCCGCGTGGCCAGCGTTTCGATGCTAACCAATGCAGGGTACTCCAACTACAATGGTGTGACCTTCACCCTGGCAGAGACTGGATGGCATGGATTGAGCGGGGCGGTCAACTACACCTATTCGCACACGCTGGATAACTCCTCAAATGGCGGCATCAACATGTTCAGCGTAGTCACCAGCATCGAAAACCAGGTCAATCCCTTCAATCCCAATCTGGGCTACGGTGCCGCGGACTACGATGCCCGCCACATGGTGACCGCCAACTACATCTATGCCCTGCCATTCAAGAGCGAGAATCGGATGCTCAACGCTGCCATCGGCGGATGGCAGGTCTCCGGTGATTTCTTCTACCGGACGGGCTTCCCGTTCAGTGCGGTTGACGGGCTAAGCACGGCTATCCTCGGTCCAGCCGACAACTTGAACGGCGCCACGATCATCCTCCAGCCGAATTCGTCGTTCACCCAGCGGAACTTTGGAAATGGCCGGGCCTGCGCTCAGTGGCTCGTGGGAGGCAATACCTGCTTCTCACAATCCAACTTCGCGGCGCCGACGGGCTTCACGGGGGCCTTCGGCCGCAATGGCTTCGTCGGACCGGGGTTTTTCGGCTCCGACTTCAGCATGAGGAAGGAGTTCCAACTGACGGAGCGCGTTACGTTCCAGGTCGGCGTGAATGCCTTCAACGTGTTCAACCACGACAACATTGGCTCGCCCTGGGCGAGCACCTACCCGGTCTTCCCCTTCGGCGGGAGCTACTTCACCCAGACGCCTCCGACGTCCCCCTACGGCGCATTTGCAGCCGCGGCGACGGACATGCGGATGGCGCAAATCGTCGGCACGCTGAAGTTTTAGCGCGATTTTACCGGGAAGTCTGATGCATCAGAGGCGGCCGATGTCCGGTCGCCTCTCGTGCTTTAGGGGTTGCTCTTGCGACATCTGCCCGGCTTTTTCCAGGCTCAAAAGCGGCGCCGCCGGGATAACCTGAACAGGGAGTTTTCCATCTAAACGGTTTTACGAAAGGTGACAGCAGCAGATCGGGTTGGAGCCGACGGGATCCCAGCCCGACGCAAAACGAAAGCGTTTCCAGCGAGCGCCAGCCAGAATACAAATAATCCTGAGGAGGAGTTTTCGAATGTTTCGCAGACTGTCTTTTCTTGCCGGGTTGATCCTTCTGTTTTCGGTATCCGCCAAGGCGCAGGACCAATTCCAGTTGTTTGGCGGATATTCTTATATGCACGTGGGCGCCAATCCTTCGTTCAACAGCAATGGCTGGGAGCTTTCCGGCCAATATAAATTCATGGACTGGCTGGGAGTGGTTGGAGACTTCGACGGCCACTACGGCACGACCGAGGGCGACAGTGTGGCGGCGCACGACTTCCTTTTTGGGCCGCAGGTTTCCTGGCCCGCGCGCGTTTCGCCCTTTGCCCACCTGCTGATGGGCGCCGCCCATATGACGGAGGGCGGAGTGGGAGATACGTCGTTCGCCATGGGTCTGGGAGCGGGCATTGACACGCGGATCGCACCCGCCTTCTATTGGCGGATCTTCCAGGTGGACTACATCCCCACCTATTTCTTCGGCCATACACAGAGCGACATGCGGATCTCGACCGGCATCGTTTTCCACTTCTGATCGCCAGGCCTAATCCGACCAGTGCGGGCAGCTCGGCAGCCGAGGCGATGTCGGCCCCTGCCGGGTTGCCCTTATTCCCCTCCTCCGTCTCGGCCTGCGCCATTCCGTAAGTTTTTTTGCGTCAAATGGTTACAGATTTTTTTCGGCTTCGTGCATCGAAGAAGGGGGCTGGTGCGTCTAAACCAGCGTAATCACCCCCGCATGGGGATTTAAGAGGTGGGCATCATGCATCGTACATCGCTTGAAACTGTGGGCATCCGCTATACCGGCTGGGCCGCGCTCAATCGCGATCCACTTGAGGACACGGTCGAGTACACCTGCCCGCATTGCGGCACAAAGGGCGCCAAGGCCGCGCGCCGCCCGCGCGCCGTCTATCACTTCACCGATGGCTTCGTCCAGGACTTGCAAGGCGAGATGAGCGCTTGCCGGAAATGCAGGAAGTCGCTCCGCGTCGCTCCGGTGGTGTTGGTGCACGACCGCGAGGAACAGCGCCGCTTCAACGCCGTCTTTCTGGCGGAGCTGGAAGTCTCCAAGAACTGACCCGCGCCGGCCGCGGCACCGCGCGCGCCTCGGCTTATCGGCGCTGTTCTTCGGATTCGAGCGCGAGGTGATCGGCTTCCATCCTTGCGCGGACGTGCTCGAACGCCTGATCCACGGTGTCGGCAAACTGCAGCATGCCGTACTCCTTCTCGCTAACCGTTCCGTAGTGGACCATGTGCCGCCAGTTGAGCACCTTGTCCCAGTATTTCCGCCCGTAAATCAGAATCAGGTGGCGCGAGGAGAGCTTTTCGGTCTGCAACAGAGTGAGCATTTCCCACAGCTCGTCCATCGTGCCAAAGCCTCCTGGAAACACAATCAGCGCCTTGGCCATCTGCGCGAACCAGAGTTTGCGCATGAAAAAGTAGTGGAAGCAGAAGTTCAGATCCGGCGTGATATAGGGGTTGGGCTTCTGCTCGTGGGGAAGCTGGATGCTCAGCCCGATGGAATAGCCGCCTGCCTCGGCCGCGCCGCGATTGGCTGCTTCCATGATTCCGGGGCCGCCGCCGGAGCAGATGACGAAGCGCTTCGGATGCGGACCGAGCGTCATGGCCCACGCGGTGATGCGGCGCGAAAGCTCGCGCGCCTCCTCGTAGTAGCGCGACATCTCGAGGCCGGCCTGCGCCGCGCGCAATTTCTCGCGCCACTCGGGCGTTCGGCGGCCGCGCGCCTGGCGGCGCGTCTTCCGAAGCATCGCCAGAGCCTTGTCGCGGGGATGAACACGCGCGGAGCCGAACATCACAATGGTATCCCCGACGTTGGCCCGGCGCAGCCGGTTGATCGGATCAATATACTCGGCCAGAATCCGCAGGGGCCGCGCCGCGTGGCTCTCCATGAACACAGGATCCACGTACGCAAGACTCGCCTGCGGCAAATGTCCCGAACGCTTCATGAATCCCCCCGCCCGAATGAGTTGTTGCACGGATGCTAGAGCACTCATTCTAACGCCATGGTTGGCGCAAGCGTGGCGCGATCCGTCGCCGGTATGTGATTTTGTCAACTGGGGTGAAGAACGGGGCTGTCGCCAGGTCTCAGCGCGCCACTTCTTTTGGGGCTGACGCAGGCGCGCTGGCCGCCGACAGCGCTTGCATTACTTCCCCAGGCAACCAGCCTCCCTGGGCCAGCAGGCGCCGCTGAAGCGCCTGCCGGTTCACCGCGCGCGCGGGCACGCGCTCCCGGAGCGACAACGCCGCGGCGGTCCCGGCGGCCTCTCCCATCTGCACGCAAAAGGGAATCAGGTTGAGCAGGTCGTTGGCAATGATGTCGGAGGAGAAACAGCGGCCGGCCACGAGCAGGCGCTCCATCGCGCGCGGTACCAGGGCCCGGTAGGGAATGCACCGATTGGGGCTCTTCGAGGAAACATTCTCCTCGAAGCGCGGAATCGCGGCGATGGTGTCCTCAAAGACGGTTCCCACGCGCAGATCCTCGGCCGTGACGGTGTATTCTCCCGCCAGCCGCCGGCTGCCGCGGGTTCCCACCTGCGAGGCGGTATCGAGAATGTAGCTCTTTTCGAAGCCGGGCATGCTCGCCCGGAGAATCGCGTGGGCTTTCCGCATGGCCTTGCGAACATTGACTTCCGCGGCCGTGAGATGCTCGACATTCAGGCAATCATTTCCCGGGACCCAGTTGTTGACCCAGACCTGGTCGTCGCGATGCGTGGCCACAGGCAGCATCCGGAAACCGGCCGCCGCCTGAATTTCTGCCATGACCTTACGGTAGGACTCCGGTTCGGAATGCCGGAAGGTGCTGTAACGGAGGTAGTCGACGTCGCCCAAGCGGAAGACGACGGCCAGCATCCCGCTGCGCAGCGTATGGTCCACCGCGCCCTCGAATTCCGCGCCGGCCGAGGCGAGGATGTCGCCGTCCCCGGTGGCGTCAATCGTCATCTTGCTGAGGATTGCCTGCCGCCCGGATTTGCTCTCGAAAATGGCACCCTCAACGTGTTTGCCGTCGGCGATGGCGCGGCTGCCCCACGAATGAAGATAGAGCTTCACGCCAGCCTCTTCGATCATGTCGTTCAAAACGCACTTCAGGAGCTCCGGATCCACGAGCACGCTCATCCGCACGCGTCCGCCCACAACAAAATCATGATAGTGCTTTAGACGGTTGATGGTGGCCGCGTCCGCGGATCCCAGCAGCGAACGGCTGGGGTGACGCGCGCCGCCGATTGCATCGAGGCGATCCACCATCTCCTCGCAGATGCCAGCCACCTCCTGCTCCGCCGTTCCCGCGCTCATGTGCGGGAGCAGAATGACAAGCCCCCCGGTGGCCATGCCGCCGAGATGGTTGTAGCGCTCGATGAGGGTGGTGTCCGCGCCGTTGCGCGCGGCGGCCACGGCCGCGGCCACTCCCGCGGGCCCTCCTCCAACGACGAGGACTTCCGTCTCGCGGCAGACCTGGGTGGGGCGCGGCGCTTCGGTGACGGTCTTGCGCGAGGGTCCGATTTCGTCCATGGTCCCCTCCATACGATCCTAGGCCGATTAGCGCAGGATTCGCGCGTTTCGAGGCAACTACCGAACTCCACGGCCCGCCGGATGCTAGTCTCAAGCTCGCTGGCTCGCTGTGACGGAGGTCACGCGCCTCGACCGCTGTACGCGGGACCTTCGGGCAACCGGATACCACACCGGGCCGGCAAGGCTATCGCCATGTGCACCCGCAGACGATTGATTAGAATGACGTTATCTGAGATTCAGCGGGCCCGGCCGGCGGCTTCAGCAGGCGTTTGATTTTCTGCGAGCAATTCGCGGGCGGTAAAGATGGAGCGGTAATTATATTTTTCGCGCAGCTTTTCCGAGCCCCCCTCTTCGCGGTCCACCAAGCTGATTACGCCGATGACCTCGCAGCCTTCGCGCTCGGCGGCGTCAATGGCCTCTTGTGTCGAGCCGCCGGTGGTGCAAACTTCATCGGCGATGACCACCTTCTTGCCGCGCGGGTTGCTAAGCCCCTCGATCTGCTTCTCCCGGCCGTGCTTCTTCGCCTCCTTGCGCACCAGGAAGCCCGGCAACGGCCGCCGCTCGATTTCGCTGACCACAATCGCCGCGGAAACGACCGGGTCGGCACCCATGCTGAGGCCGCCGATGGCGTCCGGCTTCACTCCCATCTGGTCGAGCAGATCGAGCACGCAATAGCCGGTCAGCAGCGCGCCCTCGGGATCGAGGGTGGTCAGCTTGCAGTCCAGATAATAGTCGCTCTTCTTGCCGGAAGAGAGGGTGATCTCTCCCCGCACCAGAGATTTCCTCCGCAGCAGATTTGCAAGACGCTCTCGTCGGTTCACCGCGTTCCTCAACCTCCCCTGCCCAAGGCAAACACTATCACAGTCGTCCCCGCCCTTCCATGAGCCGTGAGGCGCGCCTGACTCGGAGCTAGCAGCCAGTCTCTTGCCGCCGCCCCCAATCGTGAGAGAATCATGGGGAAGGGCAAACCTCATGCGAAAACGATTGCACCCGAGCAGAATGATCTTGCTGGCCTCGCTTTGCCTGTCATTGGCCGCTTCGCGCGCCCGCGGCCAAGGCGCTCCTCCCGGACCGATTCATTCCGGCCCCGGCGCGGCACAGGAGCAGGCTCAGGGGCGGACCCCGGAACTAACCAAGAAGGCCATCCGCGTGCGAGCGGAGGAAGTGATCGCGCCGGTCGTTGTGCGCGGCCATGCAGGCGAAATGATTCTCAGCCTCTCCAAAAAAGATTTCCACATTTACGACAATGGCGTGGAGCAGAGCATCGGCCAGTTCGGGCTGGGCGGCGAACCGCTGGCGATAGTCCTCGCCGTGGAGACGAGCTCCCGCGTCGCGCCGCTGCTTCCGGCGGTGCGCAGCATGGGCATCATCTTTTCCGAGATCGTGATGGGGCGGACGGCCGAGGCGGCGATCCTCGGCTACGACGATACTGTGAATGTCCTTGAGAAGTTCACCACCGATTCCGACGCCATCCAGAAGACGATCAATCATCTCCCCGCCGGCCCTCCGGGCGCGCGGCTCTACGATGCCATGGCTCGCGGCGTTTTTCTCCTCGAGCAAACTCCCTCGGTGCGCCGCCGCGTCCTCCTGGTAGTCGGGGAAGCGCATGACGACGGCAGCCAGAGCAAGCTCGGCGAGGTGCTGCGGGCCGCACAGCTCGCCAATGTGACCATCTACTCGATCGGCTTGAGCACAACCGCCGCGGAAATGCGCTCCACGCGGCAGAGCCAGACCAAGACCTCACCGTCGGGCCCGCCGGGAACGTTTCCCGTGCCCGAAGTGGGCGGACAAGGCCAGGTCCCCTCCATCGAAGAGATGATGCAGGACCAAAACATTGATTTGCTCGCGCTGGCGCAACTGCTGGTGAGAACGGGGAAAAATGCCCTGGGCCCGAATTCGCTGGCGGTCGCCTGCAAGGCAACGGGCGGTCTGCTTCTAAGCCCGAAGAAGGACGCCGCGATCCAGAAGGCCATGGATTCGATCGGCGGCGAACTCCACGCCGAATACACGCTCGGCTATCGTCCGCCGGGCCATACAGCCTATGGCTACCACGAAATCCGCGTCACCGTGGACCGTCCCGGCACCCAAGTGCGCACGCGCCCGGGTTACTACCTCGCCCCGCCCGCGAAGTAGTCTCGACTTTTTCGCAAGCCTGGTGCCTTCCCGGCCAGCGGGCGCCCCTGTCTTGCCTACTTCTTCACTGGCTCGGGCGCGGCGCCGGTTTCCTCTTCTTCCTCGAGGATGGCGGCGGCCGCGGCGATGCGGTCGCCCTCATCGAGACGCAGCAGGCGGACCCCCTGCGTTGAGCGGCCTGCCTCGCGAATTTCAGCGGCGTGGACGCGGATGACCTTGCCGTGGCCGGTGATGATCATCACGTCGGAATCCTCGCGCACTTGCAGCGCCGCTACCACCCGGCCATTTCGCTCGGTGGATTTCAGGTTGATGACGCCCTTTCCACCGCGCGACGTCACGCGGTATTCGGCGAGCGGCGTCCGCTTCCCGTAGCCTTTCTCGGCAACGGTCAGCATCAGCGAGGTCAGCGACTCGCGAATCTCGTCGCTTTCCAGCTCGTCCAGGTTCTGAGCGTCCTTTTTGAATTCCTTCTGGATGATCCCGAAATCAGGCTGGACCGCATCCATGGAGACAACCACGTCGTCCTTGGCGAGGTCCATTCCGTTGACCCCGCCGGCGTTGCGGCCCATGGCGCGCACTTCGGATTCGCGAAAGAGGATGGCCTGCCCCTCGCGGCTGGCGAGGAAAATCATCTGCTTGCCGTCGGTGAGCTTCGCGCCGATGAGTTCATCGTCGGCGTCCAGGTTGATGGCGATGATGCCGGAGGGGCGCGGGTTCGAGAATTCGGCCAGCTCGGTCTTCTTCACCGTGCCGTTCTTCGTCGCCAGGAAGACGTAGCAGCTGGCTTCCTCGAGCGTCCGCGTGCGGACGACGGCGCGGAGCGTCTCGCCCTCCTGGAAGCGCACCAGGCTGTTAATGGCCTTGCCGCGCGTCGCCGCCGCGCCTTCGGGAATTTCGTACACCTTGAGCCAGTAGATGCGGCCCTTCGAGGTGAACAGCAGAATATAGCTGTGAGCCGAGGCGATGAAGAAGTGCTCGACGAAGTCGTCCTCACGGGTGCGCGCGCCGATGCGGCCCTTTCCGCCGCGCGACTGGTGGCGGTAGGTTTCGACCGAGGTCCGCTTGATGTAGCCGGCGTGGCTCACCGTGATGGCCATCTCCTCGTCCTTGATCAGGTCCTCGAGCTTGATTTCCTCGACGCGGTCCACGATCTGCGTGCGCCGGTCGTCGCCATAGGACTTGGACACTTCGCGCAGCTCGGCGACGATGACCGATTTCAGCTTTTTCTCGCTGGCGAGAATTTCCCGCAGCTCGGCGATCCGCGCGCGGATTTGCGCCAGCTCCTTCAGAATTTCATCCACGGAGAGCTGCGTGAGGCGGTGGAGCTGCAGCTCGAGGATGGCGTCAATCTGGATGTAGCTGAGGCCAAACCCCTCCTCGGCGCGCCCGGCCGCCGCGGCCAGAATGTCGTATTTCTTGGCATCGAGTTTCACGCCGCGAATCGCCGTTTCCTTGCCGCCAACCAGCACCCGCACCGTCCGGTTGCTGAAGAATTCATGCAGGTTTTCGCGGGCGTTGGCGCGGCTCGAAGATCCGCGGATGATCCGAATCACGTCGTCGATATGATCGAGCGCGATGCGGTAGCCCAGCAGGATGTGTTCGCGCTCCTGCGCCTTGCGCAGCTCGTACTGCGTGCGCCGGCGGACCACGTCCACGCGGTGCTCGATGAACAGGCGCAGCAGCTCGAGCAGGCCCAGCTCGCGCGGCTGCCCGCCCACGATGGCCAGCAGGATCATGCCGAAGGACTCCTGCATCTGCGTGTGCTTGAAGAGGTGGTTCAGGATGAGCTGCGGCTCCTCGTCGCGCTTCACCTCGATGACGATGCGCATGCCGTCGCGGTCGCTTTCGTCGCGGACATCCGCGATGCCCTCCACCTTCTTGCTGTTGATCAGCTCGGCGATGTGCGCGATCAGCCGCGCTTTGTTCACCTGATAGGGCAGCTCGGTGATGACGATGTCCTGGCGGTCCTTCCCGCGCTGCTCGATGGCCGCCTTGGCCCGCACCTGAAACGATCCGCGCCCGGATTTGTACGCCTGCTCGATCCCCTCGCGCCCGTAGATGTAGCCGCCGGTGGGAAAATCCGGCCCCGGCACGATTTTCATCACCTGCTTGAGCGTGGTTTCGGGATTTTCAACCAGCAGGATCGCCGCCTCGATCGTTTCCCGCAGATTGTGCGGGGGGATGTTGGTGGCCATGCCGACGGCGATCCCGGAGGAGCCGTTGACCAGCAGGTTGGGGATGCGCGTGGGCAACACCACCGGCTCTTTTTCGCTCTCATCGAAATTGGGGGTGAAATCAACCGTTTCCTTCTCGATGTCCGCGAGCATTTCCTCGGCGATCTTCGAAAGCCGCGCCTCGGTGTAGCGCATCGCCGCCGGCGGGTCGCCGTCCACCGATCCGAAGTTGCCCTGGCCATCCACCAGCGGGTAGCGCATGTTGAAATCCTGCGCCAAGCGCACCAGTGCGTCGTACACGGGCGTGTCTCCATGCGGATGGTATTTGCCCAGAACCTCGCCGACGATCTTGGCGCACTTGCGGTACGCCTTCGCCGAGGTCAGCCCCAGCTCGTACATGCCGAAGAGAATGCGCCGATGCACGGGCTTCAGCCCGTCGCGGACGTCCGGCAGCGCGCGGCCTATGATCACGCTCATCGCGTAATCGAGATACGACTTCTTCATTTCCGATTCGATATCTACCGGCGTCAGGATGGATTGATTCTGCTCGTCTGCCATGATTCTTCCCCCGTCACGGAGCGCGATGCGCCGCGCTCACCCCTGTCAAACTTCCCGGCCCTTACGATTTCCCAGCCACTTTCTTCCGTGGCCTCAATGCCAGCCACAGGACGACCGCCGCACCCAGCGCTGCTGCGATCTCCGTCGCGTCCATGCGCAGCGCCACACCCCAGAATTCCGCCGCCGCCGGATCGTCCGGCGCCGCCGCCCGCCAGTGCCGGAAATTGTAAAGCGCCTCCGGCATGTCCCAGGCCGCGAACCCCGCGCCCAGCAGCAACGCCCCCCAACGAAGTGCCCCCCGCAGCCGTCCCATATCCTTGTCCCACGACCGCACAACGCTCACCGTTGATTGCGTTCGTCAGTGTCCGACTTCCGTTTCCCCAGCCTCCAATAGGCCGCAACCTAAATATCCAGATTGACGACGTCGAGGGCGTTTTCCTCGATGAATTTACGGCGCTCCTCGACGTTTTCGCCCATGAGCGTGGCGAAGATTTCCTCGGCGGCGACGGCGTCCTCCAGGCGGACCCTCAGCAGCGTCCGCGTCTCGGCGTTCATGGTGGTGGCCCAGAGCTGCTCGGGATTCATTTCGCCGAGGCCCTTGAAGCGCGTGATGGTGAACTCCTTCTTGGCGTCCTCGAGGACGTAGTTCAGAAGCTGCGTGCCGTTTTCCTTGGTGGCTTTGTCGCCGTTGTGCTGGATGGTGAAGGGCGGACGGTCGTGCTCGCTGATGGCCTGGCGCAGCGCGCGCAGACGCTTGTATTCCGGTGTGGCGGCCAGCGCCCAGTTAATGCGTTTTTCGCCGCCGTTGGCGAGCACCAGTTCGTGCAGGCTGTGCTCCTCATCGAAGCCCAGCTTGGCCTCGATTTCGAGCTTCGCCTTTTCGATGGCCTTCAGCAGGTCCTGAAGCTTTTTCTTTTCTGCAAAATCGGATTTCTTATCCAGCTCGGCCTCGGCGAGCAACTCGACGAGCTTCGGCTCGCGCAGGCGCCGGCCGAGCTTCGCGGCCACCTGGTCGTACTCCTGGATGTTCAGCAGAAACTGGGTGAGCGCGCCACCTTCGAGGGCCTTGCCGTCGCGCGACTTGACGACGTGCTCCTCGGTGGCGCGGCGCATCAGCTCGCGGGAGAATTCGCGCTCGTCACGGATGTAGCGGTCCATTTTGCCGCGCTTGACGCGATAGAGCGGCGGCTGGGCGATATAGACGTGGCCCTTTTCGATCAGCTCGCGCATGTGGCGGAAGAAGAAGGTGAGCAGCAGGGTGCGGATGTGGCTGCCATCCACGTCCGCATCGGTCATCAGGATAATCTTGTGGTAGCGGAGTTTCCCCGAGTCGAAATCGTCCTTGCCGATGCCGGTGCCGAGCGCGGTGATGATGGCGCGGATTTCCTCGTGGCCGAGCATCTTGTCGTAGCGGGCCTTTTCGACGTTGAGGATCTTGCCCTTGAGCGGCAGGATGGCCTGGTAGCGCCGGTCGCGCCCGCCCTTGGCGGAGCCGCCGGCGGATTCGCCTTCGACGATGAAGAGTTCGCAGCGGGCCGGATCTCGCTCCTGGCAGTCGGCGAGCTTCCCGGGCAGGCCGCTCGAATCGAGCGCGGACTTGCGGCGGGTCAGCTCGCGGGCCTTGCGGGCAGCCTCGCGGGCGCGCCCCGCGTCAATGCACTTGCCGATGATCCGGCGGGCGATCGAGGAGTGCTTGTCGAAATATTCGCCGAGCTTTTCGTTGACCAGCGATTCGACCAGGCCCTTGATGTCGCTGTTCAGCTTGCCCTTTGTCTGCCCCTCGAACTGCGGCTGGGGCAGCTTGACCGAGACGACGCCAATCAGGCCCTCGCGCACATCGTCACCGGTAATCGAGATTTCGTCCTTCTGCTCCTTGAGCATGCCGCTCGAGCTGGCGTAGTAGTTGATCGTGCGGGTGAGCGCGGAGCGGAAGCCGGCCAGATGCGTGCCGCCATCCACGGTGTTGATGGTGTTGGCGAAGGCGAAGATGTTTTCCGCGTAGCTGTCGTTATATTGCAGGGCAATCTCGATGTCCACCGTGCCCCGCTTGCCCTCTATGTAGATCGGCGAATCGTGCAGGGTCTGCTTGCCGCGGTTGAGGTGCTTGACGAATTCCGAAATTCCGCCGGTGAAGCGGAATTCCGCCTTCTTGCCGGAGCGTTCGTCGTCGAGGGTAATCTTCAGGCCCTTGTTGAGGAAGGCCAGCTCGCGAAGGCGCTGCGAGAGCGTGTCAAAGCTGTAAGTGGCAACGGAAAAGATCGAAGGGTCGGCGTGGAATGTGATCTTGGTGCCGGTCTTCTTGGTCTTGCCCGAAGAGGTGAGCTTCGATGTCGGAACCCCTTTTTCGTAGGATTGCTCCCAAACCTCGCCGTCGCGCCAAATTTCCAGGTCGAGCCAGTCCGAAAGGGCATTCACTACCGAGACGCCGACGCCATGCAGCCCGCCGGAAACCTTGTAAGTGTCGCTGTCAAATTTTCCTCCGGCGTGCAGCACGGTCATCACCACTTCAGCGGCAGGTTTTCTTTCTGTGGCGTGCATATCCACGGGGATACCGCGGCCATTGTCGGTGACGGTCACGCTCTCGTCGCCATGGACGACCACGTTAATCTCGTCGCAGAAGCCGGCCATGGCCTCGTCCACTGAATTGTCCACCACCTCCCACACGAGATGGTGCAGGCCGAGCTCGCCGGTCGAACCAATGTACATCGCCGGCCGCTTGCGAACGGCTTCGAGGCCCCCGAGAACCTTGATGGAGGTTGCGTCGTATTTGTGGCCAGGAGCTTTGCCGGCCGCAGTCTCTTTTTCAGCCATGGATATTGCTTCTCCTCAGTGCCTGCAAGCCGCACCGGCAGGCGTCTCCGGAAAGACGTTGGCGCTGAAAGCCGAGCTCTCGCTCGGTGCATGCCAAGCTGCCTCTGAACAATCTGGGAAGGCGGTCGCGCGGAGCGGCTCGACACTCACCTTGCCCATTGGCCCCATTCCAGCGAATTTCTCCGCCCGAGCTGGGACTCGAAGGGTCCTTCGAAAGCTCCATCCCGCCCCAGACCGCAATTTTCGGAGGGGCGCGGCGAAGCCCTGCTCTCTCCCCCTTGCGGGGAATCGAAAGCCATGCGTGGCGCGTGAACTCTTCACCTGCCTTGGCGTAAGCAGGGGAAAAAAGCCCGCACGGCCCTAACAAAGTGCCGTACCGGAGGAATCTCGAACATCTCGAATTTTACCTGAAGGGAGAGAAATTCTCAAGGGCACTATAACGAATAAAAGTGAAGCTATCTTTTATAGAATCAAATGGTTATGAGAAATTATAGGCCTCATCCGAAGCCAAAAAGAAAGGCAGTCTAGAAGGGGTTTGCCGGGGGAAAACGCCGAAGACGGGGCGGCAATATCTTCCGCTGGTTATGCTTTTCGGCTGGGGCCCGTCAGATGCGCATGGGCATGACGACGTAGCGGTAGCGGCTGGATTCGTCGCCAATCGGGCGAAGCTGCCCGGCCGACTGCTCGTCTTTCAGTTCAAAGCTGATCGGCCCATCCGGAGCTGCGGCGAGAAAATCGAGAAGGTATTGCGCATTGAAGCCGATGGTGATCGGATCCCCCTTGAGATCCTTCTCGATCACCTCCTTGGCCTCGCCGTATTCCGGGCTGGAGGCTGAAATCTCCACGCCTTCCTTGGCCAGAATGAACTTCACTGCGTGCGAGCGCTGGTCGGCCAATTGTGAGACGCGGCGCAGGGCGTCCTGCAATTCATTGCGGTCCAGGACGACATTTTTGTTGGCATCGCGCGGAAGAACAGCCTCGTAGTTGGGAAACTGACCCGTCAGTTTGCGAGAGGTCAGCAGGCGATTGCCAAACTGGAAGAATAGATGGCTCTCGTCCTGTGCGAACTCAAGTGTATCCTGCTCTTCCGCCTCGGCGCCCAGGCGCTGGATTTCATTCATGGCTTTCTTGGGAACCAAGACGCGCACCTCGGATGAGAAGCCCTCGAATTTGTGATCTACCTCGATCATTGCCAGGCGGTGGCCGTCGGTGGCCACCATAGCCAGCGAATTCGGCTTCAGCACCAGCAGACCACCATTCAGTGTGTACCGCGACTCCTCGATGGAAATGGCAAAGGTTGTCTTGGCAATAACCCCGGCAAGTAACTTAACGGGGATCTTCACCAGCGCATGGGGAAAATTTGGGAGTTGCGGGAAATTTTCTTTGGACATGCCGACGAGTTTGTAGTTGCGATGGTCGCTAACCACCTGGACCCAGTGGTTTTCGAGGAGCTTGAAGCGGATCTCACCATCAGGAAGAAGCCGCACAAGTTCGAGGAGTTTTTTGGCGGGGATGGTACCTGCGCCTTCCTTCCTGATCTTGGCCTCGCAGGATGTGCGGATGCTCAGTTCCAGGTCCGTTGCCGTAATCGCCACGCGGTTGCCATCCGCTTCAAACAGTAGATTAGAGAGAATGGGAATCGTCGTCTTACGCTCGACGACGCCCTGAGTCAGGGAAAGCTCCTCGAACAGATCAAACTTCTTTACGCTGAATTCCATCTCAGGTGGCCCTCTGGCATCCCTGCCGATATTGAACTTTGGTTGCCCCTACCAAAAGCCGGTCTTCACAGATTGAACCGCGTCCCCCAATACACTGCGCTAAGAAGTGATTTATATCTGCTACTCTTTATATAATTCTGCAAGTATATATGAAACCGCCGTCGCCGTCGCAGTTGTGGAAGTTGTGCAAAACAGGCGAAGAGATTAACCAGTATGAAATTACCACCCAACACTCCTTGTGGATTTCCGCACAGCACAGAAGAAAACTTGCACTTGCCGGGCCCAATTAAATTCTTTCCACAGGGTGTTCACAAGCACACCGCGCGGAACTGTGGTGCAATTTCAACAAGTCTAGCCAAATGAATCCAATAACCGATTAATCGTCTTGTTTAAATTCTTGTCGGACTGGCGAAGAGCCTCGATTTTGTTGATCGAGTGCAGGACTGTGGTGTGATGCTTGCCACCGAATTGCCTGCCGATTTCCGGGAGCGAGGCGGAGGTCAGTTGCTTGACCAGGAACATCGCCACCTGTCGCGGGAAAGCGATTTCCTTTGAGTTGCTGCGGACCTTCAGATCCTGCGCGCGGAGGCCAAAATGCTCACCCACGCGCTTCTGAATCTGCTCGATCGTGACTTTCTTCTCGGCTGTTTCAATGATGTTCTTGAGCACCTGTTGCGCGGTGGGCAGGTTGACCTCGGCGCCGGTCAATGAGGCAAAGGCCATCAGGCGGATCAGCGCTCCCTCGAGCTCCCGGATGTTGGACTTGATGGAGCGAGCGATAAACTCGGCGACGTCCTCCGGCAGGTGAATCTGCTCGCTCTCCGCCTTCTTTTGCAGGATGGCGATTTTGGTCTCGAGATCGGGCATCTGGATGTCAGCAATGAGGCCCCATTCGAATCGCGAGCGCAAGCGCTCCTCAATAGCGGAGATTTCCTTGGGCTGGCAATCGGAGGAGATCACAATCTGTTTCTGCTGATCGTAGAGCGCGTTGAAGGTATGGAAAAACTCCTCCTGGGTACGCTCAGCCCGGGCGATGAACTGGATATCGTCCACCATCAGGACGTCCATGTTGCGGAAACGGTCGCGGAAGGCGGCCATGCGCTCGAAGCGGATGGAGGCGATCACTTCGTTGGTGAAATTCTCCGCACTGATGTAGGTCAGGCGCAGACCGGGAGTGCGCTTTTTCAGGGCATGGCCTATCGCCTGCATCAAATGTGTCTTGCCCAACCCCACCCCGCCATAGAGGAACAGAGGGTTGTAGTACTTCGATGGCTGCTCGGCCACAGCGACGGCTGCGGCATGGGCAAATTGGTTCGAGGCGCCGACGATGAAGCGGTCGAAGGTATAGCGAGGGTTGAGCTGCGCCCCGGAGGAATCAAAGTCCAGTTTAGCTTGTGCGGGAGGAGCGGTTGCCGCGGGGAGCTCGGTATCCACGCAAACAAACTCCAGGGCCATTTCCGGGCGCCCAATTTCAGACAGGACGGCTTGCAACAACTCCCCGTAGGTTTCCTTCAGGCGCTTGCTGAACAGGCGCGTGGGGACGCGGACGATTAACCGGGCATCCTCAGCCCGCTCAAGCCGCGTGGGACGAAACCACGTGGCAAAACTATGAGGATTGACGCGGCGCTCCGCGTGCTGCAGAACCCGATCCCAAAGATTCATGAAAAAGCTAGCCTCTACCGCGATTTCCACTGATGTGGAAATACTGTGGAAATCCCCTCCCCCCGAGGAGGGGTCGGTTCCTGGACCTAGTCTGCATGGTGCCGCAAGAGCTCACCCGGCAGGTGCGGCGCCGCATCTACGATCGTTCTAGACTCCACTTCCCTGGAACGATTGAGCGGGGATTCTCGCCTAATCGAACTGCCCTGAGCAAGAGAAAAATGGGCGAACTTATGCGCGTCTCTCCACATCCCATTCACAGTTTTTCCACAGCCCATTCGCGGTTCCATTCTCCGCGAAAAACTACATCGGAGAAGCTTTAAAAGAGCCATTTTTGACGCCGCAGGCGACCGAATCATACACGGTTTTCCACATAAGACATATCAACAGGGGTTTCCAAAATTATTGCGCCGGTGAGACGGGCGCGCGGTTTGCCGGCAGGGCGAATTCGTATATCCCCTGAGGGTTGGCGGCCAGCAGGATGCGGTCCTGCTCGATCAGGATGGCGCTGGGCGTAATTGCGGCGCCATCCCGGGTCACGGCGCGATAAGTGGCGACGAGATTTCCCTCCCGGTCGAAGCGGGCCAGCTCCGTCCCGATGGCTGACCATACCTCCTGGCTGGTTGGATCCACGCCGACGGCGCGAATTTGTGGCCTGGCGGGAGGCGCGACGCCATTTCCCTCGATCATCACCGTATCCCAGCGGTGGTCCGGTGCTTGGGATGCGCCGGAATCTTGCGGGATCGTCATTTCGGCAGAGGCATATCCGTAGCGGTCATATCTTCGAATGGTCGGAACGGCAAAATTGGCGAAGGCGAAATAAATGTGCCCCGACGAATCGCCATAGAGGCGGCCCGGGCCAAGTGCGACGGCCGCCGCGCGACGGGCATTCCCCGAGGCCTCCGAGGGATCGCCGAAGCGGCGCACGAGCTTGCCCTGCTGATTGTAGATATTGACGAGATAGTCCGAATGCAGCGCCGCCACGGCGAATTCACCGCCCGGAAGCGCGACGACGGACGTCGGCGCGGCTATCGGAATGGTCGTTTCGAGAGCCCCATCCGGCGAGAAGATCTTGACGGCGTTCGCGCCGCGGTCGGCCACGTACACGCGCCCAGAATCGCCCAGATCGAAATCCTGGGCGTAGACTATGCGCGCGCCGTGCGACTGCGCGCCGGGAATCTGGCCGAGCAGCCGGCCTTCAGGCGAGTACACAGAAATCGCGCTGTTCGGCTCGGCCAGAATGTAATAGCGCCCAGCGGCATCCCGCTTCAAAGCGGAAACGCCCGGGCCGGATGCGGGAAAGACGCGCACGCGGGCCTGGATCGCTTGCGCCCCCATCTGCCCGGTGGCAGAAGAGACCGCACCTGCGGTCACCAGGACCGCCAGGGCGGCGAGACGCGCGGCATATTGTGCATGGCGCGGCATGGTGGGGGGATGGTCTTGGCCGGTTGGCCGCTCGTGGCAAAAGATGCGCAGCGCGTTCCGCGTGTTGCTTGCGAAAGCCCTCTGCCTCAGTCGAGCCGAAAACACAGGCGCTCGATCGAGCGGGCGCGCCCGCTGGATTCGTCCGCGTCAATGAGCACGCAATTCATCTGCACATTGTCCTGTGCGACGACGAAGCGCGCCGGCAACGCATCGAGAAACCTCTGAAGCACGCCCTCCTTTTCCATTCCAATCACGGAATCGTGCGGCCCGGTCATGCCCACGTCGGTGATGAAGGCCGTTCCGCCCGGGAGGATGCGGGCGTCGGCGGTGGCCACGTGGGTATGCGTGCCAATGACCGCGGACACTTTTCCGTCCAAATGCCAGCCCATCGCCTGCTTCTCCGAGGTGGCTTCGGCGTGCATGTCCACGACGATGATTTTGATTTCCGGCGGAATCCTGCCCAGCAGAGCAGCCGATAGCCGGAAGGGATCGTCGAGCGGAGTCATGAAGGTGCGTCCCTGCAGGTTCAGGACGGCATATCCCGCGCCGCCCTTCGTCCGGCCGATGTAGAGCCCGCTGCCGGGAGAGCTCTCGGGAAAATTTGCCGGGCGAAGCAGCCGCGGCTCGTGGGGAAAGAATTCGAGGATTTCGCGGCGGTCCCAGATGTGATTCCCGCCGGTAATCACCTCGATGCCGGCGGCCAGCAAATCCTCCACGATCCGCGGCGTGATGCCGAAGCCGGATGCGGCATTCTCGCCATTGGCGATGCAAAGATCTATTTCCTGCTGGGCGAGGATATCCGCCAGGCGATCACGAATGATCCGCCGCCCCGGTGCGCCGACAATATCCCCGATGAACAGAATTCGCATGTGCCGCGATTCGCACGCCTTTCCGACGACGGATTCAAGAGCGGAGCGGTCCACTTCGCCGTGCGATGCTAGGCCCTGAACCCCACGTGACAAGTCGGGCGCCCAGCGCCTGCTTTCAGGCTTTCCCTGACCGGCGAGCCGGCGGGACATGCGCAAGGGCAGGACGACGCAGGCGCCCTGGGATCCAGTGTTGGTTCAAATAGGCTTTCGCAACGTCACCTGCGTTGCAGGCCGGCTCCGCGCTTCATTGTAGCAGGATTCATTTTAGCGCAGCGTCTTGAGGTAGGTGACAATCTGCCACCGGCCCCGCGGAGATCATTGCTCCATCATACCTGGAGGACGTCGCCCTCGCGAGCGACCACCTCGTAGAGCACCGGGTTGACGAAAATGCCGATGAAGAGACGGGAGATCAGGCCGGCGACGATGACGATGGCGAACGGTTTCTGCGTGTCGGAGCCAATGCCGGTGGAAAGGGCCGCGGGCAGCAGGCCCAGGCAAGCCACCAGTGCGGTCATCATGATGGGGCGCAGCCGGATCAGAGATGCTTCCCGAGTCGCCGTCCGGATGTCCTTGCCTTCTTGGCGGAGTTTGTTGATGAAGGAGACGAGAATCACGGCCGTTTCGACGGAGACCCCCATCAGCGCGAGCAGGCCGAGGGCCGAGGAGACGCTCAGCGGCGTCCCGGTGAGCCACAGAGCCAGCAGAGCGCCGACCGGCTCCGTGATCACCACACCGAAAGCGATGGCGACGGGGAATTTTAAGTTTCCATACAGCGCGAACAGGATCATGAAGATCAGCACGATGGCCAGCGGGCCGATGATTTCCATCTGCCGCTTGGCCTCGACGAACTCGCTGTACTCCCCGCCCCAAGTCAGCTGGTAGCCCGGCGGCAGCGACTTCTGAATGCCGGCAATGGCCCGCTGGCCTTCCGCGACGGCGCCTTCGAGGTCGCGCCCCTCGATGCTGTACTGCACGCCGATGTAGCGAGAGTTGTTCTCCCGGTAGATAAACGAAGCGCCGCTCTGCTCGCGGATATCGGCCAGTTCGCTCAGCGGTATCTGCTGGCCGGAGGGCGTGCCGACCAGGAGATTTCCAATCTCCTGCGCGTTCTGGCGGAATTGCGGCTTCATGCGCACGACTAGGTCGAAGAGCTTTTCGCCCTGGATTACCTGCGTGGCCGCCTGGCCGCCCACGGCCGCTTGCACCACCGCCTCGACGTCGGCGACGTTGATTCCATAGCGCGCGATTTTTTCCCGGTCGGTTTTGACCAGCAGGCTCGGCTGGCCCAGCTCGCGCACCACCGTCAGCTCGGTGAATCCCGGCACTGCCGCGAGCCGCTGCTTGATTTCGAGCGCTGTGCTCTGCAGCACGTTGAGGTCCGGCCCGTAGACCTTCACCGCCAGTGCGCTTTTCAGCCCGGTGAGGGCTTCGTCCACCGCGTCCTCGGCGGGCTGCGTGAAATTGAAGATCACGCCCGGAAAAGCGCTGAGTTTCTTCTGGATGTCCTCGGTCAGCTCCGCCTTGTTGTGGATCGAGGTCTCTTTCCACGCGGGATTGTTATAGGGCTTGAGGCCCACGTAGAACTCGTCGTTGAAGAAGCCGGTGGGATCGGTGCCGTCGTCCGGCCGGCCAAGCTCCGAGCCGACGTCGGTGACCATCGGGTACTGCATCAGGATGTTGCGCACCTGCGGGCTGAACTTGGCCGCTTCTTCGTAGGAAATGGTATAGGGCATCGTGGCGCGAACCCACAGGGCGCCTTCGTCAAGGTGGGGCATGAATTCGCCGCCGATGAAGGGAATCAGCAGCAGCGTGGCGCCGAATGCCACGACCGCTGCCAGGACCGTGGTTTTCGGCCGGTTGAGGCACCGGTCGAGTCCCGCCGCGTATTTCCGCCGGATCCACTCGAAGGGCTTGTTGACGACTTCACGCACGCCCTTCCGGAACCAGTACGAACACAGCACCGGCACCAGCGTCAGCGTCAGGAGCAGCGCGCCGACCAGGGCGATGGACATGGTGTCGGCCATCGGATGAAACAGCTTTCCAGAAGGCCCGCTCAGCGCGTAGATGGGAATGTAGCCGGCGATGATCACGGCCACGGAATAGAAGATGGGCCGGTCCACGTCGCGCGCCGCGGCGAGGATCACTTCGTGCAGGTCGTACTCCTTGCCCTCGCGCAGGCCCAGCTCAGA
>JAJXZD010000152.1 GCA_021780215.1 Acidobacteriota bacterium | reverse complement strand
CGCAGACCCTGTCATACTGTGGCTATCTGGCTGTCTGTGCGGCGTTTGCCGTCGAGCGCAGGACTTTCTCGTAGTAGGCTTCGTACATCGGGACAATGTCGTTCGAGCAATAGCGTCGGCGGGCATTGGCGCGCGCCATTTCGCCCATGGCGCGGCCGCGATCGGGCCGGGTAAGGATTTCGAGGCCGAATCGGGCGGCGGATGCTACGTCGCGAGGCTCGAAGAGATAGCCATCCACCCCGTGGGTCACCACTTCCGGCAATCCTCCCGCGTTGGTTGCCAGGACGGGAGTTTCGCAGGCCATCGCTTCGAGCGCGGCAAGCCCGAAGGATTCTGCATCGCTTGGCAGCACGAAAAGATCGGCGAGGCCGAGCAATTCCTGAACGCGGTCCTGCTTGCCGAGGAAAAATACGTCCTTCGACAGGCGCTTCTTGCGGACCAGGTACTCGGCGGCGCCGCGGTCGGGGCCATCGCCGATCATTAGCAGCTTGACGGAAATTTTCTCCCGGATCAGGGCGAAGATTTCGATCACGTCCGTGACGCGTTTGACCGGGCGAAAGTTGGACAGGTGCATCAGGAGCGGTTCGCCGTTGCGCGTCCAGCGCGCTTTAGGAGATTGGTCCGGCGCACGCATGTAGAGATCACAGTTCACAAAGTTGGGAATCACCTCGATGGGGCGCTTGATTTCGAATTCACGGACCGTCCGGTCGCGCAAATAACTTGAAATGGCTGTGACGCCGTCGCTCTGCTCGATGGCAAATCGCGTGATAGGCAGATAACTCCGGTTGTTGCCGACCAGGGTGATGTCCGTCCCGTGCAGCGTGGTGATGAACGGCAGGGCGCGCGGCGCGGCCATCATGCGGGCCAGCAAGGCGCTCACCGAATGAGGGATGGCGTAGTGCACGTGCAGCACGTCGAGAGATTCTTCTTCAGCCACTTCCGCCATTTTGGTGGCCAGCGCCAGCGTATAGGGTGCATGGTCGAAAAGCGGATAGGTAGTCACCTCGACTTCGTGGTATGAGATGCGATCGCTCGCGCCATTCAGGCGAATGGGCATGGCGTAGCTGATGAAATGGACTTCGTGGCCGCGCGCGGCCAACTCGATGCCCAGTTCGGTCGCAACCACTCCTGAACCACCGTAGGTGGGATAGCAGGTGATGCCGATTTTCATTTGTGCCGCCGCGATTCTCCGGCTTCCGATAGGCAAACGAACTTCAACGCGAGGTGCAGGGTGACATCATTGTCCGTTGGTGCCGCCGCGCGCCGCTTCCTCGCCTTCTTTGAACACATAGCGAATGCAATGCTTATAGATCATCAGGTTGGGGCTGCCATAGCGGGTGAGCTTGATGCAATCACGGTCGTACCACTCAATCGTGCCGCGCAGGACCTCTCCATCGAGCAGAACAACGGAAACCGGTGTGCGGGCTTGCATCTGCTTCACATAGTAGAAATTTTCAGCAAAGGTCTGCTCGGGAGGCGCCGGCTTCTTGCGGGCCTGCGGGACCGCCACGGACTGAGAAGGGCGGGCTACAAAGGGGTCCTTCACTTCGGCGATGGCGGGGCGAAACAGTTTGCGGTTCACCATAAGTGCTCCTTCGGAGAATATTGATCGGAAGTTCCGTTAAATAGGACTGTAGAAGAAGCTCTCTGGTTGCACTCAAGACGCACTTTTTTTAGGGTGCGGTGGGGGGATGATGGCTCCGGCATGAGGGCTGCCCGCAATTTTCCTCGGTTGCCCCAGGTCCTCAGAAGCCAGTTGCGTCTCCCTGCGCCGCAGGGGGTGCCAAAAACAGAGGGCTGCGCTTCAGCGAAGGCTGAGCGACGCCAGAAGGGAATCCAGGCCGAGCTGGCGCCCCACATTGCGGCGCAAGCTTCCCTCGAGGGTATCCAGGTTGTGCGTGGCCCGCCGCACCCAGTTCCAGTCTGCCTTCTTGCTCAGCAGCTCGATTTCGCGGCGCAGGTCGGGATTCCGTGGGAGCCGACCGGCAACCTGGCCACACTCCAGGATATCTGTGAAAAGACTATAGAACAGCTCCAGAATGGATTCAAAGGATTCTTTTTCCTGCTTAGCCAGCCGGGCCGTGGCGGCGAAGATCTCGGCATATTTTTCGCCAGCGGCGGCTTGCTCGAGCAGCGCAAGGATGGATTTGCGCAACCGCGTGGACTGCTCGAGGTCCATGGCCAGCGCGGCCCCGGGGCTTCCTGCGGAGAGCTGGGCAGCCAGCCTGCGTTCTTCCGGCTTGGCCCGGAGCCGATGCTTTAGGAACTCCTCGATCTGCGCCGTGGGCACGGGTGCCAA
Source organism: Acidobacteriota bacterium (assembly GCA_021780215.1). Lineage (GTDB taxonomy): Bacteria > Acidobacteriota > Terriglobia > Acidiferrales > UBA7541 > Palsa-295. Next base: position 3,182 of record JAJXZD010000152.1, on the reverse strand, counting down.
ATGGAATTGCAGACAGCGCGAGCGGATCGTCGTCTGCAGGGAATCGGGCGAAAGTGCGAGCAGGATCAGCGTGGCGGTTTCCGGAGGCTCCTCGAGGATTTTGAGGAGCAAGTCGGAATCGTCCCAGCGCATGCTGTCCGCGCCGTCCAGAATGAAGACACGCCGCCGACCCTGTGGCCGGTAGGAGGCCGCTCGCTGCACCGCCCGTAACTGTCCCACGCGAATCATCGGGCGGGCCACGGGAGCGCGCAAGCGCACCGGGTCGGGAACGATAAGCCAGACGTCGGGATGGGTCTCCACGATCAGGGGGGTGCGTTCGACAGCGGCCGAATCAACGGATTCGCCTCGCTGGGTGAGGCCCGCTTCGATCAGCGGGACGGGCTCGGCAAGCGGCGCCATCCGGAGGCAGGACGCGCATTCACCGCAGAAATCATCCGGCAATCGTTCGCAATTCGCCGCTGCCGCGAACATCCGCGCAAGTGTGTATTTTCCGATGCCGCGGGGCCCGGTGAAGAGCAGGGCGTTGGGGACGCGTTCGCGGCGCAGCATTCCCCCCAGAGCTCGGACGATCCGTTCATTGCCGAGAAAGTCGTGGAAGCCCATAGATCACCCGCTCGCCCGCGGTGCGGACAGAATGCACGCGTCCACCGCGGTGGCCACCTCACGGTGAATCGCCTCCATCGAGCGCAGCGATTGGGACACGGGGTCCCAGCACTCGATGCTCACCCAGGCGTTCTGCCGGGCCAGTTCATCGTAGACGAAAGCCGCCTCCGCGAGATGATCGAGGTCCGCCTCCTGCAAATCGTGCCGCTTGTCCGTATAGGCGCGGGCTTCCTTTGCGGCCACCAGGCGGTGCGCCTCCCGTGGCGGGATGCGCAGATGGACGACCAGGTCTTCGGCGGGCAGGCCGTAAATTTGATACTCCAGCTCGCGCAGCCAGGCCAGGAATTCGGCGCGGCGTTCGCGGGGGACTCGGGCGCCCTGGTGCGCCAGGTTCGAGCCGATATAGCGGTCGGCCAGCACGGTCTTGCCCGAGGCCAGCGCCGCTTCCAGGGCGAGCTTCGCTTCGAGGCGGTCTCCGGCGTAGAGCAAAGCGGAAAAATGAGGGTCCACCGCGGCAAGCGGACCAAACTCTCCGTTGAGGAATCGCGCCACCAGGCCGCCAAAAAATCCGCCATAGTTGGGGAAAGCGATCTGGGTGAACGCCAGGCCGCGCGCGGCGAAAGCGCGGGCCAGCAGGTCGAGCTGCGTGCGCTTTCCCGATCCGTCAATCCCCTCGAGAACGATGAATTTTCCGCGGGGAGGCATCGAAGCGCCAACCAGTGTAGCATCACGGGCCAGGATCAGGTAGCCAAACTCCCCCCGTCCCGGGGCGGCGATTTTCAGCCGTGCTAGAATCGCGGCCATGCCGGGGGAATGGGATTGCATTGCCGCTAATGCTGAGCGCCTGCGCGAACGAATTACGCGAGCCGCCGAGCGCGCCGGCCGCAAGGCGGATGAAGTCACCCTCGTCGCTGTGTCGAAGACGTTCCCTCCGGAAGCCGTTCGCGCCGCGTATCAGGCCGGGCTGAAGCATTTCGGCGAGAACCGCGTCCAGGAATTCGAGGCCAAGCAGCCTAAGCTGGCGGACCTGGATGCGGTGTGGCACTTCATCGGCCATCTGCAGGGCAACAAGGCCCGCCGCGCCACCGAGCTCTTCGGACGCGTGGATTCGCTGGACAGTGTTCCGCTTGCGGAGCGCCTCGATTCCGCCGCCGCGGCGCAAGGAAGGCGCCTACCCGTGCTGATCGAAGTGCGCCTTGGCGGAGAAGCCACGAAGAGCGGGATTGGCGAAGCGACACTGGAGGAACTGGCGCGCGAGGTGCAGGCCCTGGCTCATTTGGAATTGCGAGGGCTGATGTGCGTGCCGCCGTATGCGGACGATCCGGAGCGCGCGCGTCCCTACTTTCGCACGTTGCGGGAATTGCGCGACGCCCTGCGCGGCACCATCGGCCGGCCGTTGCCGACACTTTCGATGGGCATGAGCCACGATTTTGAGGTTGCTGTCGAGGAGGGCGCGACGGAAGTGCGCATCGGCACCGGACTCTTCGGCGCGCGCATCCAGTAAGGCGAGGTGCGGCGAGAGTGCGCGAGGTACAGGGGAGCCCAAGAATGATCGAGATTGCGGAGACGGCGGGCGGGGTGGCATTCGCGGTGCGACTGACCCCGCGGGCGAGCCGCACCGCCCTCGACGGAGAACTGCAAGGGGCGCTGAAGGTGCGCGTGACGGCGCCGCCGGTGGACGGCCGCGCCAACGATGCGCTGCGGCGCGTGCTGGCGGATTGTTTGAATGTCCCGGTTTCCGCGGTTAGGATTGTGACGGGAGAAAAAGGCAGGACCAAGCGCGTGGCGGTCGCAGGCATCACGCGCGCGCAGGCGGGCGAACGGATTCTCGCATGCCAAACATAAAAGCGATTCAGGCGGAACTGCGCGCCAGCGGGATGGACGGCTGGCTCTTCTACGACCATCACCATCGCGACCCGATTGCGGCCCGCGTCCTGGGCCTCGAAGGCGGCGCGATGGCCACGCGGCGGTGGTTCTATTTCATTCCTGCGCGCGGCACGCCTCGCAAACTGGTCCACCGGATTGAGGCGGGAGCGCTGGTTTCGCTGGCGGGGCGCCAGCAGCTCTATTCGGGCTGGGAGGAGATGCGCAAGGGGCTGGCGCGCCTGCTGGCCGGCAGCCGGACAATCGCCATGCAGTATTCTCCCGACAACGACATCCCGTACATCGGCCTGGTGGACGCGGGAACGGTGGAATCCGTGCGCAAGCTGAAAAAGCGCGTGGTGAGTTCCGCTGACCTAGTGCAGAAATTCGAGGCGGTATGGACGCCGGCGCAGTGGGAGTCGCATCAGGAGGCGGGACGTGCCGTGGACCGCATCGTGCGGGCGGCATTTGATCGCGCCGCGACGTGCGTCCGGCAAGGCCAGCCGCAGACGGAGTACGAGTTGCAGCAATGGATTCTGCGGCAGTTCCAGGAGAGCGGGCTGACCACGGCCGAGCCGCCCATCGCCGCCGTCCAGCCGAACAACGGGAACCCCCACTACGAGCCTTCGGCCAAGAATTCCCGGCGCATTCGTGCCGGCGATCTACTGCTGCTGGACGTCTGGGCAAAATCCAGCCGCCCGGGCAGCGTCTATTAC
>JAJXZD010000050.1 GCA_021780215.1 Acidobacteriota bacterium | reverse complement strand
GCAAGAACTTCGGCACGGCGCTACCTCTTCCTGTTTTGGAGTTCGCGAGTCAGCGCCCGGACGCGGGAAGCCGACTCGAAATACATGTCGCTGGTCTCATCCTTGTTCAATTCCAGGAATTTTTTGTAGGCGTCGAGGGCAGGGGCCGGCTGCCCCAGATGGTCGTAACAGGCGGCCCGAATAAACCAGCTCTCGGGCGGGAGGCTCTTGCCCTGGGCGAGGGTGTCCAGGGCCGCCAGCGCGGCGGCATAATTTCGCGTGTTGTATTCCGCCAGCACAAGATCGCCCAGCACGTCGCTCGCGGTGGGGTCCAGACGATAGGCTGCCGTGAGTTCACGAACTGCGTTCGGATAATCCTTCTTCGCCAGCAGGGCATGGCCCAGGAGCGCGTGGATATCCACGTTCTGCGGAGCGAGGGCAGCCGCCTTTTCGAGCGAGGGCACCGCCTGGGCATACTGCTTTTCGGCAAAATAGATTTGCGCACGGAGCTTGAAAGCGGGCAGGCTTTCCGGCCCCGCGGCCGGGGCATGGTCGAGTTCCGCCAGCGCCTCATCATATTTGCCAAGATCCACCAGGATGGAGGCGCGTTCGAAGTGGATTCGCGCATCGCCCGGATTTTTTTGCAGGTATGTGCCCAATTCCTCTGCGGCGGCGTTGAGCTTCTTCTCCGCCAACAGCGACTCGCCCAGTCCCAGATGCGCCTCCGGCGCGTTCGGCTGGAGCGTCAGCGCGCTTCGGAACTCCGCCTCCGCATCGGCGGGGCGCTTGGCCTGCAAGAGGGCACCGGCCAGGGCCATTTGTGTGTCGAAGTCCTTGGCGTCCAGCTTTTCCGCCGCCCGGTACTGCGTGATCGCCTCGTCGAGCTTTCCGCTGCGGTCGAGCGCCGTGGCCAGCAGGAATCTTGGCCGGGCCTCGCCGGAGAGAATGTCCGCAGCCTGCTGAAGAGGAGCGACCGCCGCGGCGGGATCGCTGGCCAGCAAAGTCAGCCCCAGGTTCAGATAGGCTGCGCCCATTTTCGGATCGAGGGAAATGGCCTTTTCGTACTCGCCCTTGGCATCACTCGGGCGGTCCAGCGCGGTATAGACATAGCCCAGATCAAAATGCGCGACGGCGTCGCCGGGCTTCTGCGCGAGGTAATCCTGGTAGTTCTGCACCGCGGCCTCGTAATCCTTCCGGTCAATATTCTTCTGTGCTTCGATAAGCAGGCGGTTGAGCTTCTCCGCGGCGGGATCGGCGGCGATCCGCTTGCGCGTCACGCCGATGTTCTGTGCCGCCCGGGCCGCCGGGGCGCCGGCAATGGTGCACAGGAGGATTCCGGCAGCCGTCCAGGGCAGCGCTCTCATGGCTTGGCGGATGCGTCGTCCGGGCGGCCGTTGCCTGGCGCCGGCGAAGAATTTCCGTGCGACCCGCCGTTGCGGGAGTTGAGCACATGGGCCAGAAATTTTCCGGTGTGGGAATGCGCATTCCGGGCCACCTGTTCCGGCGTGCCCGCGGCCACCACGCGTCCACCCGCGTCTCCCCCCTCCGGCCCCAGATCAATGATCCAGTCCGCGGATTTGATCACGTCCAAGTTGTGTTCGATGATGAGCACCGAAGCACCCCCGTCCGTCAGCTTCCGAAACGCGGCCAGCAGCTTCTGTATATCATCGAAATGCAGACCCGTGGTGGGCTCATCAAAGATATACAGGACACCACTGCTCGCCTGCCGAGTGAGATGCGCGGCGAGTTTCAGCCGTTGCGCCTCGCCTCCGGAAAGGGTGGTTCCGGATTGCCCCAGACGAAGGTAGCCCAGACCGACCTCCTCAAGCACGCGAAGCCGGGAAGTCACCTTCGGATGGGCCGCGAAGAAGGCCAGCGCCTCGCGCACGGTCATTTGCAGCACATCGTGAATGTTTTTTCCGTTGAACAGCACTTCCAGCACGCTGCTTTTGTACCGGGTTCCCCGGCATTCCTCGCAGACCAGCTCGACGTCGGCCAGGAAGCGCATCTCGACGACCACCGTGCCGTCGCCTTGGCAGGCCTCGCAGCGCCCGCCCGGAATATTGAACGAGAAATGGCCCGCGCTCAGGCCCCGCCTTCGCCCCTCCGGGGTTCGAGAGAAAATCTCGCGGATTGGATCAAACGCGTTGAGATAGGTGGCCGGGTTGGAGCGCGGCGATCGTCCGATGGGCGATTGATCCACCATCTCGACCGCGGCCAGGCTGGCGTCCCCCTCGATTCGCTCGCAACACGCCCGCCAGTCTCCCCCGGTGCGGCGGGCTTCAAGCGCCTTGAAGAGCACGTCGTAGACTAGCGTGGATTTGCCGGAACCGGAAACGCCGGTGACGGCAACGAGCACGCCGAGAGGAATCATCACGTCCACGCCGCGCAGATTGTGGCTGCGCGCTCCAAAGATTCGCAGGACTTTGCCGCGGGGTTTCCGGCGCACAGCGGGGACAGCGATGCGCAGTTCGCCGCGCAAGTAGCGGCCCGTCAGCGACTGTGCATCCTGCAGGAGCGCATCGCGCGACCCCGCGAAGGTCAGCTGGCCGCCGTGCTCGCCCGCGCCCGGCCCGAGATCGAGAACGTAGTCCGCCGCCAGAATGGTATCCGGGTCATGCTCAACAACCAGCAACGTATTGCCCATGTCGCGCAGGCCCTTGAGAATCTCAATCAGCCGGTTGGTGTCGCGAGGGTGCAGACCGATGGAGGGCTCATCCAGCACGTAGAGTGCGCCCACCAGGCTTGAGCCGAGCGAGGTGGCCAACTGGATGCGCTGGGCCTCGCCGCCCGAAAGCGTCGAAGTCAGCCGGTCCAGGGAGAGATAGTCCAGCCCAACCTCGTCGAGGAACCGCAAACGCTGCTGGATTTCCTCAAGCACTTTGTCCGCGATGGCGGCCTCGGAGGGACTCAGCGCCAGCGAATGGAAGAACGGCCGGGCTTCTTTCACCGTCATATGGCAGACTTCCGGGATGGACCGCCCGGCGATTTTTACGGCGCGGGCCTCGGCGCGCAACCGCGTCCCGCGGCAGTCGGGGCACGTGGCATAGCCGCGATAACGGCTCAGAAACACGCGGACGTGCAGCTTGTACTTCTTTCGCTCGAGCCAGGCGAAGAAGCCTTTGACTCCCGGAAACCCCTCTTTTTTGTCCCCCTCGAAAATCGCGTCGCGCTGCGCGGGCGTCAGCTCTCGGAACGCCACGTGCACCGGAATTCCGGCGGTGCGGGCAAAGCGGCGCATCTCCACCGCCAGTTGACGGTAGCGCGGCTTGGTCCATGGGTCGATGGCTCCCTCGGCGAGCGTTTTCCCCTTGTCCGGGACGACGCGGTCGAGATCGAAATCGGCCGTATTCCCGAATCCCTGGCACCGCGGGCACGCTCCGAAGGGGCTGTTGAAAGAGAATAGTCTCGGTTCCGGCTCCTGATAGGATGCGCCACATTTCTTGCAGTCGAAGCGTTCATTGAAGACCAGGCGTTCGGGCAGGGAGGCTGGTTGTTCAGGGGCTTCCGGAACAAATTCCAGAATCGCTTCGCCAAGGCCTTCGCGGTAACAGATTTCAATCGAATCCATCAGGCGGGAACGGATTTCGGGGGAAAGAACCAGGCGATCCACCAGGACGTACACAGGCTTGGCGAAGTCCACATCGAGCAGTTGCTCGGGGGAGGAGAACTCGAACATTCTTCCGGCCTGGTAGAGCCGGTTAAATCCGCGTTTGCGCAGGCTCAGCAGGGTTTGGCGCACGGTTTCCGCGACCGGCGCCGCTGCCTTGCGGGCTCGCCCTGCGGAGGAAACTGCCGGCGCTGAGGAGCCGGCGCTCGACACGGGCGTCAGCTTGTAGAGTACGTAAAACCGCTGTCCCGCGGGCAGCGCCAGCACGCGCGCGGCGATTTCGTCCACCGAATCCTTGCGGACCTCTTCGCCGCAGCGCAGGCAGAAGGTGCGGCCCACTCGAGCAAACAACAGGCGCAGGTAATCGTAGATTTCCGTGGCGGTGGCCACGGTCGAGCGCGGATTGCGGGTGGAATTTTTCTGACGGATGGAAATCGCGGGAGCGATCCCGGTCACTTCGTCCACATCCGGCTTCTCGATCCGTTCGAGGAACTGCCGGGCATAGGCTGAAAGCGATTCGATATACCGCCGCTGTCCTTCGGCGTAGAGCGTATCGAAGGCCAGGCTCGATTTGCCGGAGCCGGAGACGCCGGTTACCACCGTGATGGCGTTGTGCGGGATGGCGAAATCGAGATTCTTCAGGTTGTGGACGCGAGCTCCCCGGACGCGAATCTCCTCCGCTGAATCCGACGGCGCGGACGGCATCGTGCGTGCCGGTTCGGTTCCCTCGAGGCGAGCGTCCCCAGTGGATTGCTTGGGCATGCGGCTAAACCAAAAATTATACGCTGCGGCTACGCGCGCGAGCAAATGCCCGGCCCTGCGCCGAAGGACGTTTCCATGAAGTATAATCGCAGCGAACGGTGCGCGAGCCCGGGCACGGAGATGCCATGGCGGCGGGACGTCCGCATTTTGAACGTGTGATATGGATCGTTCTCGATAGCGTCGGCATCGGAGAGCTTCCGGACGCGGCCGCCTACGGCGATGCGGGTCGCGACACATTGGGGCACGTGGCGCGCTCGCGGCCGCTCGCGCTTGCGAACCTGGTCCGCCTGGGCCTGGCGAATATCAAGCCGCTTGCCCATCTCCACCCTCCGGCATTTCCCGCGGGATGTTACGGCAAGGGAGTTACCGTCTCTCCTGGAAAGGACACCACGACCGGGCATTGGGAGATGGCCGGGGTCTGGTTCGAAAGGCCTTTTCCCGTCTATCCGCATGGCTTTCCTGAGGGACTGATCCGGGAGTTCGAGCACCTCATCGGGAGGCGGACGCTCGGCAACAAGCCTGCCTCCGGCACGGCCATCCTCGAGGAGCTGGGCGCGGAACATGTCCGCACCGGCTTTCCCATCGTGTACACATCCGGTGACAGCGTCTTTCAAATCGCCGCGCACGAAGACGTCATCCCGGTTGCCGAACTGTATCGCTATTGCGAGATTGCCCGCCGGCTGCTGGACGGCCCGCATCGCGTGGGGCGGGTGATCGCCCGGCCGTTCGCGGGCGCACCGGGGAGTTTCCGCCGGACCGAGCGCCGCCATGACTATGCCGTCGATCCTCCGCAGCCGATGCTTCTCGATATTCTGGCGGAGCGACGGGTGCCCGTGCATGGCATCGGCAAGATCCACGATATCTACAACGGGCGCGGCGTGGAGAGTTGGCTGGCTACCAAAAACAACGCCGATGGAATGGCGCGAATCGCTGCGTCACTTTCGTCGCAGCCACGAGGCCTGATCTTCGCCAACCTGGTTGATGTCGACATGCTGTACGGCCACCGCAAGGACGTCGAAGGCTTCGCGCGATCGCTCGAGGAATTTGATGTACTGCTTGGCCCGCTGCTCGTTTCGCTCCTCGCTACCGACCTTCTGTTGATTACAGCCGTCCATGGCTGCGATCCGGATCCCGCCT
>JAJXZD010000002.1 GCA_021780215.1 Acidobacteriota bacterium | reverse complement strand
GCCTTCGACCGGCTGATGAAGCGCCTCGATCAGCTCGAGGCCGCCCATCCGGAGCTGGTGACTCCCGATTCGCCTACCCAGCGCGTGGGCGGCGCGCCGCGCGAGGGTTTCCAGGAAGTGCGCCATCAGACGCCGATGACCAGCCTGGACAACGCCTTCTCGCTCGAGGAGCTGCGTGAATTCGACCGCCGCGTGCGCGAACGAACCGGCCGGACGAAGACGGATTACATCGCCGAGCACAAATTCGACGGTCTGAGCCTGTCGCTGCTCTTCGAGGATGGCAAGCTGGTCCGCGGTGTGACCCGCGGTGATGGCACCACCGGCGAGGACGTGACCCCGAACGTGAGAACGATCCACTCGATACCGCTGGCGATTGATCGCGCCCTGCTGCGAAAGGCCGGGCTACCCGGCAGCTTCGAGGTGCGCGGAGAGGCCATCATGACGCGCCGCGCCTTCGAGGAGATGAACCGCCAGCAGGAGGAGCGCGGCGAAAAGATCTTCGCCAATCCGCGCAACGCGGCGGCCGGATCCATTCGTGTGCTCGATCCGCGCATCACGGCGGAGCGGCGCCTCGATTTTTTTGCCTACTACATTCTGGCGGGCGGCCGCCCGGCCAAAAGCCGCCTGTCCCAGGTCCTCGAGACGCTGGCGGTCCTGCACTTCAAGGCCAGCGACGACTGGAAGCTCTGCCACTCCCTCGATGATGCCGAGCGCTACATCCGTGAATGGGAATCCCGGCGAGAAAAACTGGCCTATGAGATTGACGGAATCGTTGTGAAGGTGGATGAAATTGCCCTGCAGGGCGAGCTGGGTTTTACGGCCAAGGCCCCGCGCTGGGCATTGGCCTACAAATATCCAGCGCATCAGGAAACCACCGTGGTGCGGGAGATCAGCGTGCAGGTTGGCCGCACGGGAGTGCTGACACCGGTGGCCTATTTCGAGCCCGTGCAGATCGGCGGAGTGACCGTAAGCCGCTCGACTCTTCACAACATGGACGAAATCGAACGGCTTGGGCTGCATGCCGGCGATACGGTGCTGGTCGAGCGCGCGGGCGAGGTGATCCCGCACGTCCTGAAAGTGGTCAAGCACGGCAGCAGCCGGAAGGCCTTCCACATGCCGGAGAAATGTCCGGAATGCGGCACGCGCATCCACAAGGCGGAAGGCGAGGTGGCCTACCGCTGCCCTAACGTGTCCTGCCCGGCGCGGCGCAAGGAATCGCTGCTGCATTTTTCCGGGCGGCACGCCATGAACATAGACGGGCTCGGCGAAAAGCTGGTGGACCAACTCGTGGACCGCGGTATCGTCCAGGACTTCGCGGACCTGTACAAGCTCGACCTCGAGACACTGGCCGGGCTCGAGCGCATGGCCGAAAAGTCCGCGCAGAATCTGCAGGACGAAATCGCCGCCAGCAAGAAGAACGGCCTGGCGCGGTTGATCTACGCGCTGGGGATTCGCATGGTTGGCGAGCGCACCGCGCAGCTCCTTGCCGATCATTTTGGGTCCATGGAAAAACTGGCCCGCGCCAGCGAGGACGAATTAACCGCCGTCACCGAGGTCGGCCCAAAGGTCGCCGAGGGCATTCTTGAATTTTTCTCCGCACCCGCCAACCGCAAGCTGATCGAACATCTGCACGCCGCTGGCGTGAGGATGAAGGAAGAGCGCGAAACGCCCCGGAGTACGAAATTTGCCGGCATGACGTTCGTCTTCACCGGAATGCTCGAGCGCCGCACGCGCGAAGAAGCTGAGGCGCTGGTCGCCGCCCACGGCGGCAAGGCCAGTTCGTCGGTCAGCAAGAAGACAAACTACGTCGTGGTCGGAGCGGACCCTGGCTCGAAATACGACAAAGCCAAATCCCTCGGCGTGCCCATCCTGGACGAAGCGGAGTTTGAAAAGCTCCTCAATGCCCGCTCGTGACGCCGAGCGAGCGGCGGGCCCGGCGGGGAAGCATTCGGCTGGCGGCCGGCCCCGGCTCTTCCGAATGACGTATAATGAATGCAGTGGGTGAGCCGGGTGATCGCCGGCGCGTCGCTCGCAAGAGAGGCGCACGGGAGGAAAGTCCGGACTCCAGCCGTGGTGAGCTCGCAAGAGCCGGCCGCGGCAGGGCAACGCGCCTGGTAACGCCAGGGAGCCAATTCCGCGCGAGGCTTTGCATCCGCAGGGACTCGCGCCGGGACATGGCTACGGAAAGTGCCACAGAAAATAGACCGCCGATGACGTTCGCACCCCGGCGGCAGGCCGGAGGGAAGACCAAAAGCTTGCCTCTTTTGGTGGAGCGCATCTGGCAAGGGTGAAAAGGTGGGGTAAGAGCCCACCGCCCGGATGGCAACATCCGGGGCACGGAAAACCCCGCGTGGAGCAAGGCCAAATAGAAGGGGAGGGCTGGCCCGGCCCGTCTGCGCTTCGTTCGCAAGAACGTAGCGCTCATGACCCTCGGGTAGGCTGCTTGAGCCTCGGAGCGATCCGGGGCCTAGAGGAATGATCGCCGCGCACGTCCGGCGGCGCGGGGGCTTTGCCCTTGCGCGGCTTGGCGTTGCGGACAGAATCCGGCTTACAGGCTCACCCACTTATTTTCTATAACTTACACGAGTGCCAGGGACTTTCTGGCAGAATTTCTAACATTCGTCAGCGGAAATTCACGACCTTCCTGCTGCGCGGATCAGACATTCGCGCTTGTTTCCTCTCCGCGAGAACTCTTGCGACGAGCGCGCCTTCCGGCGGCCCGAAGGAAGATTCCCACAGCGTGAGATGTTGGGGGTATGATGCCTGCGCTGGCGCCGGGAACCTGAGACGGGGCGTCACTGGCAGCCATGCAATTTCGGAGACTCGGCATGGCCGAAGGAATCATGGGCGCAAGCAGGTGCGTCTTGCAGAGGGCGGGGAATCTGCGCCTGTGGCGGCAATTGGCACTGCTCGTTTTGCTTTTCGCCTTGCCGCTCGGGATGGCGGGCGCAGGAGCGCAGAAACCCCCGGCCAGCAGCCTCCAGGGAATTTTCCTCGTCGCGCGCCCGGAACTCTCCGACCCGCTGTTTGCGAAATCCATCGTCTTGATGCTGCCGGTGAAGGAGACGCCCCTGCTGGTGGGCCTCATCGTCAACAGGCCGACGACTCTTCCTCTGCACGAATTTTTCACCGATTCCCCGGCGCTGCAGAAGCGCGGCACGACAGCGTACTTCGGCGGGCCTGTGGATGCCGATTCGGATTCGCTCAGCGCGCTTTTCCGTTCGGCTTCGCCTCCCAAGGAGGCTATTCATGTATTCGGGGACGTGTACGTCTCGTTCGATCCCGCCACCATCGCCAATTTGGTGGAGAATTTCCAGCAGGCCTCCCAGATGCGCATCTTTGTGGGACGCGCCCAATGGGCGCCGGCGCAGCTCGATAACGAGATTGCCAGAGGCGGATGGTACAGCGTGCACAGCGGCCCCGACCCCATTTTCAGCAACCGCCCTGAGGATACCTGGCGCGTGCTGCTCGACAAGGCCGCGCCCCGCCCCCTCGTCGAGCTTCCGCTGACTTCCCCGGGCTGCAACTTTCATCCGGCGAGCTGCGATCTGCCTGGACTTCTGGCCCCGGCTGCACTTTAGGCAACGGAGTTGGTTGCGCGTCTCCCAGCCCCGGCGGGAATTCGGTAAGATGGATGCGTGAGGGATCTCCCTATTCAGGCTCCGCTGCGCCCGCGATAAAGGGTTCTGACGGCGAGGATGGTATCCACGATGCCGGGAATGCTCAGCACTTTACTGCAAGCCTTGCGCGACCGGCCCGGCACGGACATGCGCTTCCTGTGCCGACGCTTGCTCTCCGAACGCGGCGAAGCATCGCAGACCGCCCTGGCCCAGAAGATCATTACCACATATCACGAGATGGATTCCGCGGAGCGCGCCGCATTTTTCGAGATGCTGTGCCGGGACTTCTCGCCCGACGAAGCCGAGGTGCTGCGCGCGTCCGCCGAGTATCAGCGCAACCCCGGCCCGAAAAGCCTGGCGGCGCTTTCCGCCTCCGTCGAGGCGCCCAGGCAGGAATTGATCCGGCGAATCAATACCGCTCCCCGCGGCACGGAAACCCTGGTCACGATGCGTGCGCATTTGCTGGAACTAGGCGGCACAGATTCGAAGTTCGGCGAACTTGACTCGGATCTGAAGCACCTGTTTCGCTCCTGGTTCAATCGAGGATTTCTGCGACTGCAGAGAATCAGCTGGCACACCTCGGCGCTTATCCTGGAAAAGCTGATCCGCTACGAATCCGTGCACGAGATCAACGGCTGGCCGGACCTGCGGCGCCGGCTCGAGGACGACCGGCGATGTTTCGCCTTTTTTCACCCGGCCCTGGATGATGAGCCTGTCATCTTTGTGGAAGTCGCGCTGACCGATGGAATCGTCGGCGATCTCGCGCCTCTGCTCGATGTGAATGCTCCCGTGCTCGGTCCGGATAAGGCCGACACGGCAATTTTTTATTCGATCAACAACTGCCTGAAAGGATTGCGCGGAATCCCCTTCGGTAATTTTCTGATCAAACAAGTGGTGGCCGATCTGGCCGCGGAGTTTCCCCGCCTTCGCAAATATTCCACGCTCTCGCCCCTGCCCCAGTTTGCCGAGGCGGTGGGCCAGCGCGACGCCGAGCACGGATTCACGCGGGAGCGGCTGGCCCGCTTGCTCGAGGATTTCGAACCGAAGCTCACCGAGGCCGCGGGGCGGAGCGGCGCGGTGGATGCGTTCTTCGAATTATCGAAGGAGCCTCTTCGACATGACGAGGTGTTGGCTGCGCCGCTCGAGCGGCTCGCGCTGGCTTATCTGACGCAGGCGCGGCGCAAGGGAAGGCTCTATGATTCGGTGGCCCTGTTTCATCTGGCGAACGGCGCGCGGATCGAGCGAATCAATGCCTTCGGAAATTTACGTGTCTATGGCCTGAAAGCCTCGCTGGGCGTCACCGTCAACTATCGCTACATCCCGGATGAACTCGAGGAGAACCACGAGCGGTTCGTGAGCAAGGGGCAGATTCGCGTGTCGCCAGGCCTTTTGCGAGAGTATGGGATTGTGGCAGAGGCCTGGAACGGCAAGCCCGCAAAGCATGGTTCGCCGGGCGGGTCACGGGAAGAGTCCCCCCGCTCGGCCGGCGTGGCCGAGTAGAGAATTGCCGCGGCCCTTTTATTCCGGCTGTTTGTTGATCCGCTCTCTGTAAACTTTGCGGCCTCAAGCGACAGCAGTCTCCGCGGCTCCCATCTCAAAATGTGATAGCACGTACAGGGATTTTGGATTTGTCCCGCGCGCAGGTTCTTTCTAGAGTGGAGCATGGACGCGCAACCCAGTGCGGGCGAACGCCTGGAAATTGACGGTCTGCATGCGATCGGCGAGCGGATCGCCTCGGCCGACCCTCTTTCCCGGGTCCTGAATCTGGTGGTGGAGTTCGTCTCCTCCGTCGTGCGCTGCGACTCCTGCTTTGTCTACGTTCTGGAGGGCAACGATCTCATCCTCCGGGCTTCGCGGAACGCACACGCCGAAGTGGTGGATCGGCTGAGGCTGCGGCTGGGGCAGGGGATTACCGGCTGGGTCGGCGAGCATCGC
>JAJXZD010000205.1 GCA_021780215.1 Acidobacteriota bacterium | reverse complement strand
GACCTCAATTGGGCCGGTTGGACGAAGAAACTGACGGGCAAGCCCGTAATCACCGTGGGCTCGGTTTCACTGACCATAGATTTTGTGGACTCCTTCCGCGGCGTTCGCGAGCAACCTTCGGGGCAGGGGAATGGCTCTGGAACAAAGGCTCATATCAGCCGACTTTGCGAGATGCTGGCGCGGGGAGATTTTGATCTGGTAGCCGTGGGCCGCGCGTTGCTGGCCGATCCGCAGTGGGCAGCGAAGATACGCGACGGCCGCTTCGACGAGTTGCGGCCCTATACCCAAGAGGCTCTGGCATCGCTGGCGTAGCGGAGAATTTCGCGCGGACGGCTTCATTGCGCGGGCTGCCGGCAGACTGGTTAGTCTGGAACCGATGACAAAGGAGGACAGCGGACCGTGGCCTATTTCGCCCTGTTTTACGACGTCGCCGATGACTACCTCGTTCGCCGGGCGGCCTTTCGCCAGGAGCATCTTGCTCTGGCCGCCGCGGCACACAATCGCGGAGAACTGGTGATGGGGGGAGCCTTTGCCGACCCGGCGGACCAGGCACTGCTCATCTTTCAGGGACAGGACGCCCGCGCGGCCGAATCGTTTGTGCGAAGCGATCCTTACATACGAAATGGCGTCATCAAGAGCTGGAAGATTCGCCCGTGGACCGTCGTAATCGGAGGGAAGGTCGGCTCTTAGGAGAGTCTCGAGGTCTGTCTATCCCTTTTTGTGTTTGAAGAATTCTACCTGGCGAAGCCGTTTCTTCGCTTCCACCAGCGTCTTGTACGGCCCGCCCAAATTTCTCCCCGTCGTTTCCGAAAGCACCTGATAGCCGCCCTTCACTTTCTTGATCATGGCGAGCCTCCTGAGCAAAAGGTAGAGGAATCAGCGCGCAAGCTTCAGTACGCGGCGTCACACAAGGTTGTGATGTGTAAGCAGCCGGGCCCGTGCGTTCCGCATCTATCCAGTATGTCTATGACGACCCCCAATCCAAGTATCACTGCCCGGGAGGTCCTGGCTGGATGGGGCCGGGTCCTCCGGGGCAGAGTTCCTCTGTTATCCATTGAAATCACCCGGGAATGCCCCCTCAGTTGCCCCGGATGCTACGCCTATGGCGAAGCTCATCTGGGCGGCGAGGTCACCTTGCGCGACCTTGCCGACAAGCGCGGCGACGCCCTGGTCGAAGGCGTGCTTGCCTTGGTGCGGCAGCACAAGCCCTTGCACGTCTCCCTGGTTGGCGGTGAGCCCCTCGTGCGACACCGCGAGCTCAGCCGGATCCTGCCCGTTCTCGGCGACATGAGCATTTTTTGCTTGGTGGTCACCAGTGCAGTGATCCCCATTCCCCCGGAGTGGATGCAAATTCCTCGGCTGCGCGTAGCGGTTTCGATTGACGGCCTGCCGGAGCATCACGACATTCGCCGGAAGCCGGCCACGTATGAACGCATTCTGAAGAACATCGCGGGGCGCGAGGTCAATGTCCACTGGACGATCACGCGCCCGATGCTGGAACGCCCCGGGTACCTTGAGGAATATGTCCGCTTCTGGAGCGCGCGGCCCGAGGTGAACCGCATCTGGGTGAGCGTGTATACGCCGCAAATTGGTGAGCAAAGCGCGGAAATGCTGGCTCCGGAGGACCGTCGCATCCTGGCCGAACGCCTTCCCGAGCTGGCCAAGCGATATCCTAAGCTCCTTTTCAACCGAGGGCTCGCCTCGGCGGTCCTTCGCCCGCCCGCGAGTCCTGACGATTGCGTGTTTGCCAAGATGTCTGCCAACTATTCGGCGGATTTGCAAAGCCGCGTCGAGCCTTGTGTTTTCGGTGGTTCTCCGGATTGCTCACAATGCGGCTGCGCGATCAGCAGCGGCCTGCACTGGATTCGGACCATCAGCGTTGCCGGTCCGGTGAAGCTCGGCCACTTCGTCGGCGGCTCGATTGCCGTGGGCCGTTTTGCGAACCGCCTCCGATCCGGCGCGACCGAAAATTCGCGGTGGGATGGGGGCGGCAGACCCGTGGCTCCCCGGCCCGCCGGGCTCATCCAAATAGACGGCGGAAGAGCCCGCGGCGAGGCGGATATGGCCTCGAGCGATTAAGCGGCACCTCGACGTGCGCGGATTCCATCTCCTATGCCGCGAAAGAGAAGGGAGCTTCTTTTCGTGCGCGTTTCCACTTTTTCTTTGCCCATTTGCGCGCCGCGGAGGCTTTTGATAGCTTGCTCGCCGGGTTCGGCCGGCCACAGGGACCGGGCGCGGCTGATATGCCCGCGCAGGATGTTCCCGCGCGGGAAATCAAGACGGGGGAGAACATGAGTGCAAGGAATGTGTTTCTTGTGCGCGCGGGAAGACTACTATTGGCGATGATATCGGCGCTGATGATTCCAATGGCTGCCCCTGGCCAGGCTCCCCCGGGACCGGCGGCGAGCGGACCCGGTGCGGCAGGAGCACAGGGCGGGATGGCGGCCATGAAGGAGCCCTTTCCTCCGTTTCACATCATCGGAAATATTTACTACGTCGGATCGCAAGGGATCGCCTGCTACATCATTCGGACGAAGAAGGGAGAAATCCTACTCGACACGGGGTATCCGGACATGGCCAGCCAGATCGAGGCGAACATCCGGAAACTCGGCTTCCGGCTTTCCGGTGTGAGAATCCTGATCGATAGCCATGCGCACATAGATCACGGCGGAGGTATGGCAGCACTCAAGAGCGCCACGGGAGCGAAGCTGGTGGCCATGGCGGAGGATGCGCCTTACTTTGAAAGTGGCGGCCACCATGACGTTGTCTTCGGCGACCGTAATCTGTTTCCCCCCGTGAAGGTGGACCGCATCATCCACGATGGAGACACCGTCAAGCTGGGCGGAGTGGTTCTGACCGCGCATCTGACGCCCGGGCACACGCCGGGCAATACGACCTGGACGATGGACACCAAGGATCGAGGGAAGACTTATCACGTGGTCTTTTTCGGAATCGTCACTCCGTTCCCCAACATGAAGCTGACTGGCAACCCGGACTATCCGAATATGAAGGCGGATTGGGATCGCACGATGCGCGTCCTGCCGACGCTAAAATGCGATGTCTTCCTCGCCTCGAACGGCTCGTTTTTCGACATGGAGAAAAAGCACGACGCCCTGCTCAAGGGAGCCTCGCCCAACCCGTTCATTGATCCCGCGGGTTGCAAGGCGTTCATGGATCGCGGCGAGTCAACCTATCAGAAGCTGCTGCAAGGCTCCGCGCAGAACGGAGCGCCCGGCACGTGAAGCGCACGCTGAGGCCGGGCTAGGGATTCGTCACCTGGATGGAGATGCTGCTTTCGCGGAAGGGGACGTATTGCTTGTCCCAGGCTTCGTGTGCCTGGCTTTCGGCATAGGCGTCGGCTGCGGTGCGGTTGGCGAATTCAATGGCGAAGGCGGCATCGAAGTCGCGCGGCTCGAGGCGGTCGGCCTTCATCCAGACGTTCATGACGCCCGGTACCCGTCCGGCCACTTCCTTCACGCCATTGAGGATGCGTTGTTTTTCGGCATAGGTGACTCCGGGTTGCCACTTTATCTCAACGACGTGAATGATCGTTTTCGGCTGCCGGAAGCGGCTTTGTCCCGCCACGTAGCCGGCCGCGAATAGGGCCAGTGCCGCAAGGCCCGCTCCCAGAATTTTCGACGCCCCTGTAAATTGAATGCGCATCACTCCTCCGTTTTGGTTCTTCGCGGGAATAGTGTAGGAGAAGCTCACCCGGCTGGCAACCAGCCCCGCGAGGAATGGCAGTTGACCGGCTGGCTCAAAAACCAGTAGTATGCCCGGCCAAGTCCCTTCATAGCCAGAGTGATGAATGAAGTTTTCAGGAGGTCGCCATGTACTGTTCAAGGTGCGGGGCCACGATGGGAGAAGGAGCGGCTTTCTGCAGCGCGTGCGGCCAGCCTGGGGCAGGCGTCTCCGCCGGACCGCCGGCGGGTCTTGCCACTCTGCCCGCAATTCCGGCAGCGGAGGTGTCCAGCGCTCCAGCCGTGCTCTACGCAGGTTTCTGGCTGCGCGTGGTCGCCGCCATCATTGACGGGCTGGTCCTCGCGATTCCGCTCGGCCTGGTATTTTTCCTGCTTTTTGCCAGCGCCCTGCCGTCCATTATCGCCAGTGCGCAGGACCAGAACCCCTTCAGCTTGGCCATGACGATAATGCCCCGCATCCTTCTTTTCCTGATCGCTACTGTCGCCGGAGGATGGCTCTACTGGGGTCTGATGGAGAGTTCTGCCTGGCAAGCCACGCTCGGGAAAAAGGCATTGGGACTGTATGTGACTGACCTGGCGGGCAACCGGGCCACCTTTGGTCGGACGAGCGGGCGATTTTTCGCCGGTCGCGGCATTGGCTCCTTTCCTTATCTCGGAGGGCTCTACTTCCTGATAAGCTGCGTCATGGCGGGTTTCACGGAGAAGAAGCAGGCGCTGCACGACATGATTGCCAATTGCCTTGTCCTGCGGAGGGCATAAAATGAGGGAGACGCAGGGGAGGGACCGAGTTGCACTGTAACCATTGCGGCGCGGAGTTGGCGGAGGGAGTAAAGTTCTGTGCCGCCTGCGGGCAGCCGGTAGAAAACAGAGAAGACCCCCAAGCCCATCCCAGCGGAGCCTTTGAAGTCCCGCGTCCCCCGGTTGCTTATGCGGGCTTCTGGCTTCGCGCGGTCGCCTACCTGCTGGATTCCATTTTGCTCGGGTTTACCGTAGGGATCTTTGTTTTGCGGCCGCTCATGGAACG
Source organism: Acidobacteriota bacterium (assembly GCA_021780215.1). Taxonomy (GTDB): domain Bacteria; phylum Acidobacteriota; class Terriglobia; order Acidiferrales; family UBA7541; genus Palsa-295. The sequence goes on along the minus strand of JAJXZD010000205.1, from coordinate 17,927 downwards.
TGCCGGTATTTCCTCGGATAATCCCTGGGTGCTGTTCACCGGGAGCAGCCGGCAGATCGTCGCCATCAACCTCCTGGTGACGATGGCCGGCTGGCTCTATTGGGCGCTTCTCGAGAGCTCTCCCTGGCAGGCCACGCTTGGGAAGAAAGCTCTGGGACTGTACGTGACCGACCTGGCCGGAAAGCGGGTCAGCTTTGCCCGGGCCTCCGGCCGGCATTTTGGCAAGATCATCTTCATAGGATTTATTCTGGCCGGGTTCACGCCGAAAAAGCAGGCGCTGCACGACATGATGGCAGGCTGCCTCGTCCTGAAACGGACCACATAGGCCTTGCCGGAATGAGGAGTTCGCTCCAGGCGCCTTGTACAGCCTTGTGGCTCGAGCCGCGGCGCTTGTCATCGCGATGCAACACTTTTTCGATGCTCGGTTTACAATTCCGAAGTATCATTAATTTTCGGCTCCCAGCGGGCGCAGCATGTCCACAGCCACTCCCGACATCGTGACGGCCACCCTGCCCGCGCCTGAGCCAGCGGCCCCTCCCCGGCGGCAATATCCTGGCGCCCTCGTTGTAGTAGAGGGGATTGACGGCTCGGGCAAGAGCACCCAGCTCTATTTGCTGAAGCGCTGGCTCGAAATCGGCGGCTACCGGATTCATTTCACGGAGTGGAACTCCTCGCCCCTGGTCAAATCGGCGACGCGCCGGGGAAAGCAGCGCCGGCTGCTGACTCCCGCGACATTCTCGCTTCTGCATGCGGCGGATTTTGCGGACCGGTGCGAGCGGCAAATCCTGCCGCTGCTGCACGGAGGCTATCTGGTCCTGGCCGATCGCTACGTCTACACCGCCTTTGCCCGTGACGCGGCGAGGGGATGCTCCCCGCACTGGCTGCGCAATCTCTACAGCTTCGCGCCGGTTCCGGACATCGTCTTCTATTTTCGCGCCCCGCTCGACGTGGCCGTGACCCGCATTCTGGCCGGCCGGCCGAAGCTGAAATACTACGAGGCAGGAATGGACCTGGCTCTCTCGCTCGACCGCGCGGAGAGCTTCCGCATTTTTCAGGAGCGAATCCTGAACAATTATGACCAGATGGTGGAAACCGACCGGTTCGTCGTGATGGATGGAACCGTGCGGGTCAACCGGCTGCAGAAACTGATGCGCCAGATTCTCGCGGACCGCGTCTCGCTGGCGCGCTTCGCGCCCAAAAAGTCATGAAACGCGCGCGCCCCCAATCCGCGTCGTCACTACCCGGGCCCAACGGGCAGCGGGGAAAGGCCGCTCCAAAGACCCGAAACGGACGGACTGCCCTCGCTTCGCGCTTCTATGGCCTTCCCATGCCCGGTGTGAATCCCGAAGACCTGACGGGAAGCCTCATCGTGGTGGAGGGGACAGATGGCTCGGGCCGCTCGACGCAAATCACACTCCTCACCGAATGGCTCGAATCCGAAGGCTTTGCCGTCGAGACGATGGGGTTGCGGCGATCGTTTCTGGTGGGCGAGGACATTGACGCGCTGCTGGCGGAAAATGCGGTCACGCGCATGACCCTGGCGCTGATGTACAGCACGGATTTTTTCGACCAACTGGAGCGGCGCATTCTGCCCGCGCTGCGGTCCGGGCTGATCGTCCTTGCGGACCGGTACATCTTCACTCTGATCGCGCGGGCGGCGGTGCGCGGCATCGGGCGGGACTACCTGCATGGCATCTACGAAATCGCCCTGCGGCCGGACCTGACTTTCTGGCTCGACGTGCGGCCGGAAGTGGCCTTCGACCGAGAATTCAAGAAATCCCAGACCATCAGCTATTGGGAATCGGGCCGGGACATGTCGCTTTCAAACGACCTGTTCCAATCGTTCATTCGCTACCAGTCCCTGATCAAGCGCGAGTTCCAGTATCTCTCCAGGCGCCATGGCTTTTTGGAGGTGGACGGCGAGGCCAGCGTCTCCGCGGTGAACCGGGAACTGCGCACGCGAATTGCGTCGCATCTTGGCATCCGGCGCACGCACTACAAGCCCTCGCATGCGCTCGCCCACCTCTGGCGCTGAGAGTGGCTGCTCGCGTCCATCTCGCGGCGATTGACGCAGGGTCGAACGCGATCCGTCTGGCCGTCGCGCGGGCTACCTCGCCGGAGCGGGTCGAAATCCTCGAATCGGAGCGCGCCGCTGTCCGCCTGGGTCACAACGCGTTCACCCGCCGCTGGCTGGGCGACGATACGATGTCCCGCGCCGCCCGAGCCTTCCGGCGTTTCCGCGACCTGATGGACCGGCACCACGTGGTCGCCTATCGCGCGGTGGCCACGGCGGCTGCGCGCGAGGCCCGCAATTACCGCCGCCTCCTCGACCGCATTCGGAAAAAGTCCGGGATCGAAGTGGAGGTCATCAGCAGCGAGGAGGAGGCGCGCCTGGTGTGCGCGGCGGTCCGCCGGGCGCTGGGTGGCCGGGCGCAGCCGCGGTTGATCTTTGATCTCGGCGGCGGCAGCCTGGAAATGAATTTTTTCGAGCGTGGCGTGCTGCGTCATCGCCTGGCGCTGCCACTCGGCACCATCCGGCTGATGGAAACCTATGCCATCGAAGGGGCCGTTGACGAGGACGGCGCGCGCCGGCTGCGACACCACATTCTGTCCCTGCTGCGCAGCGCCCTGCCGTCTCCGCCGAATCTCTCGAGGGCGATAACCGTGGCTTGCGGCGGAAATGCCGAGGCTCTGGTTCGCCTGGCCGCGGGCCCGCTCTTTGGAAAGGTTCCCACCATCAATGTGCGGCTGCTGCGCGATCAGATGTGGCGGCTCCTCGAACTGGATGTGGCGGGAAGGATGCGTGCGTTTCGCGTTCGGCGGGATCGCGCCGAGGTGATGGGCATTGCCGCCATCATCCTGACGACCATGGCCGACTGGCTCAGCCTGCGCTCCATGCTCGTGCCGGGGGTTGGGGTGCGCGAGGGGCTATTGTTTGCTCTCGTCGCCGAGCAATATTCGGGCGCTGCGACGTCCGTCGAGGAAAAGGCCCATGCCGCGGAGCTCCTGGCCGGCGTGCAAGGGTTTGCGCACCGCTTGCATTACGATGCGCGGCACGCGCTCCAGGTCGCAAGGTTGGCGCTTTCGCTCTTCGACCAGTTGCGTCCCCTTCATGAAATGGGCCCGGGCGAGCGGCTGGCGCTCGAAGCTGCCGCGCTGTTGCACGACGTGGGCCACTTCGTCCACCGGAAGTCTCACCATCGGCACGGCGAATACCTGATCCGCAACGCGGAAATCCCCGGGCTGCGCGGCTGGCGGCGCGACATGGTGGCGGCCCTGGTGCGCTACCACAACTGCAAATCCGAGCCGCAGCTGGGACACCCATCCTATGCGACGCTCGATGGAGCGCGCCGGCGGCAGGTGCGCCGGCTCACATCGCTTCTGCGGATCGCGGAAAAGCTCGAATCCGAGCATGCCCAGCGCATTGCCGGCGCGGAGGTGCACGTCTCCGGACGGCGCGCCATCTTCCTGATTCACGCGGTTCCCGGCACGCGGCTCGATCTCGCCGGGCTGGAGCGGAAGGCCAAACTCTTTGAGAAGGAATTTCGCCTGCATGCCGAGTTCCGGCGGGCGCAGTGGAAAGAAAGGGCAGCCTGACCCATGCTTCTCTACCTGGTGCGGCACGGCATCGCCGTGGATCCCGCGGATCCAAAATCCCCGCCCGACCCGGAGCGCCCGCTGACGCCCCGCGGAATACAGAAGACGCGCGCGGCGGCCTTGGGGCTTCGCGCGCTGGGCGCCAAGCCGGACGTCATTCTGTCCAGCCCGTACGTTCGCGCCTTGCAGACGGCAGAAATGTTTGCTGAGGCGCTGGGTTACGCTCCCGAGAAAATTCGCCAGAGCGAATCCCTGCGGCCCTCGGAAAATCCAGCGGAAATTCTGCGGGAGATTGCTCGTTTGCGCGTCAGGGAAGTGGCCTGCTTCGGGCACGCGCCGCATCTCGACATGACTGTCGCGCAGCTGGCCGGCGCCCGCGGCCCCTTCACGCAGTTGAAGAAGGCCGGTACCGCCTGTTTTGAGCAGGCCGCCGCGCACGGCCGGTGGGAGCTGCTCTGGATATTGACTCCGAAGGTTCTGCGGGACCTGGGGGACTGAGCATTCAGGCGGTGCGCCGCGCGGGGACGGGGGCGTCTACCAGGGAGGAGCTCCAGGGCAATCCCTTCCGCCAGGAGAGCCACAACGAACCTGGGCCCGACATCCGCGCAATGAATTTCCGCAGTCTGGCCTGGCGCTCGTCCTCAATCCGTTCCCGCCACTTCGCGGTCTCGGTAACATCGAACACTCCGGATGCTTTGTGGGTCTCAGCGCGCAGGACGTCCAGATCGTGCACTTCGCCCAGCAGGTCCTGGCAGGTCTTCAGGTCCGCTCCCCACGCCTGATAGCGCCGGGGTAGGAAATTCGCCACCACGTAGCGGAACTCCTTCAGGGCTATCCTGACGCGGTGCCAGGCAATGCTGCTGCGCCGCCGGCGGGCCTGCTGATATAGATGGATCGCGGCGTTCAGACGCACCAAGGCCAGGCGCTCGAAAACAACGCTCTCCTGCGGGAAAGAGGCCGCTTTCGGTTCCAGCTTGCGGCCCAGCTTTCTCCATGCCTTGCGGTCGAACCGGCCAAGAGCCTTCTCCACCTTCTCCCGGCAATCCCGCTCCTGATGGGCGAGGCGGAGTAGAAGGTGCCTGCGCAGCGGATCGCCCGGCGGGGCAAGCTTTTTCAGCCAGATCCGTTGCACCTGCACATCGCGGAGATCACCCAGGGCGCGGAACAGGGGGCGGCTGATCCGCTTGAGTTTGCGCCATCCCGGGCTGGGATGCACTTCGCTGAGCGCGGCCGCAATCGTCCGGCAGCGCCGCAGGGCCACACGCAAATCGTGGACGTCGTCGGCGCCGAATGTTCGTTCGACGCTCGCAGCGCATTCGAGAGCGCGGTCCATCCACTTAACCAGCCCGCCGGGCTGGGAGTTGACGCTCATCGCTGTGGGAAGAAGATTTTCCATGGGTCTATCAAGCAATCCCTGACGCCAGAACAAAACCTGCCTCATAGCGGGCCCAATACAATTCTACCAGCCGGATGGGTTAGAGGGATGCCAGAAGGCCGGCCAGCAATGCGGCCCGTTGCGCCAGCGTGCGGATCACGACGTGTTCTCGCAAGGTGTGCGCTCCGTCTCCCACGGCGCCCAGCCCGTCGAGGGTCGGGACGCCGAGGGCAGCGGCAAAGCTTCCGTCGGAGCCGCCTCCGGTCGAGGCTTCGCCGAGCGGCAATCCGATTTCGCGCATCAGGGATTGCGCTTGCTGGAAGAGCTTGCTGGAGGCGGCGGTGCGGACCATTGGCGGGCGGCTGATTGCCCCGCGCACCTGGATTCGCGCCCCGGGCAGGATGGGTCGCAGCCCGCGTAACATCCGGAGGATCTTCGGCGCGTCGCCTACCCGCGCATAGCGGATATCAATCTCCGCGCGCGCGCTGGCGGGGATCACATTGGATGCCGTGCCTCCGGAAACCACAGTGGCCTGCACGCGGATGCCGCGCCGCGGATTGTCCCATGCGAGCAACCGCGCAATTTGTAGCGCCAGCTCATGCACGGCATTGACGCCCCGCTGCGGATCCACCCCCGCGTGCGCGGCCCGCCCGGTGACGATAAGCTCGGCATCGCCTACTCCATGGCGCTCCGTCTTGAGGCGCCCATCCCGCCCAAGAGGTGGCTCGAGGACGAGCACACATTCGCTCCGGCGCGCTTCCTGCTCAATCAGGCGGCGCGAGGCCGCGCTACCAATCTCCTCGTCGGAAGTCCACAGGAAGACCAGCCGCCGGTGCGGACGCAGGCCCGCTGCCTGGAGCGCGTCGGCCGCAAACAGAGCCAGCACCAGCCCTGCTTTCATGTCGAATGTGCCGGGCCCCCAGGCTCGGCCGCCGGAGAGGCGATAGGGAAATTTTGCGAGCGTGCCGGCAGGATGGACTGTGTCGAGGTGCCCCAGAATCAGGATTTGTCCCGACGGGCGGATGCCGCGGGCCACAATCTCAGCGCGCACGTGGCTTCCCCGGCGCGCCTGGCGCACGACGCGGACGCGCGCCCCTCGCTTTCTCCATTGCGACGCCACGATTTGCCCGAAGCGGTTGACCGCTTCCCGGTCCGCGCTAGGCGATTCGCAGCGGACAAATTCTCCCAGCAAATGGGTCATCTCCTGTTGACGCTTGCCAAGAAACGCCAACAGAACCTTCATTGTCTCGCCGTGCGGCTTTCCGTTGTCGTCGCTCATGAGGCGGTCTCGAAGCCCGAGACTATGCGGATGGCGCTCGGTTTTCAAGTCGCCGCATGTCGCGCCGTTAGCAAACGAGTTGTCTTGTGTTTCGCGTCCTTGCATTGGGGAGATGGCTACCCTAAAATGAACAGATATGCTCGGGCATATTTGGCGCACGCAGCATGGATACCGCTATCCCCGCGCCATATTTTCGCAGTGATTCTGGAGGACCGGTGTCCACGCCGTTGGAAAATTGGGTCGAAGAATCCGCAAGATTGACGAGGCCATCGAAGATTGTCTGGTGCGACGGTTCCCAATCCGAATTTGAGAGTCTGGCGGACGAGATGCTCCGCGACGGGACCTTTCTCGATCTGAATCCGCACACGTACCCGCGCTGTTATCTGCACCGCAGCAATCCGAATGACGTCGCCCGCACCGAGGGCTTGACGTTCATCTGTTCCACGAGGAAAGAGGACGCCGGCCCGACCAACAACTGGATGGCCCCGGCCGAAGCCAAGGAAAAGGTGCGGCCGCTCTTCCATGCCGCGATGAAGGGCCGCACGATGTACGTGGTGCCGTACATCATGGGCCCGGCGAATTCTCCCTACAGCAAGATCGGCGTTGAGCTCACCGACAGCCCGTATGTTGTTGCCAGCATGCGCATCATGTCGCGGATGGGCAAGGTCGCTCTCGACCAACTGGGGAACTCCGCGGATTTCGTTCCCGGGCTTCATTCGCTTGGCGATCTGAATCCCGAGCGTCGCTTCATTCTGCATTTCCCCGAAGAGCGGTTGATCTGGAGCGTCGGCTCCGGCTATGGCGGAAACGCCCTGCTCGGCAAGAAATGCTTCGCCCTGCGCATCGCCAGCTGGATGGCCCGGGAGCAGGGATGGATGGCCGAGCACATGCTCATCCTCGGTCTGGAAGACCCCTCCGGGAAAGTGACGTATATGGCAGCGGCGTTCCCGAGCGCGTGCGGCAAGACCAATCTTGCGATGATGGTCTCGGCACTCGAGTCGCAGGGCTATCGCGTCTGGACGGTTGGCGATGACATCGCCTGGATGCACGTCGCCGCGGATGGCACGCTCCGCGCCATCAATCCCGAGGCTGGCTTTTTCGGTGTCGCCCCGGGAACGAATGCCAAGACCAATCCGAACGTAATGGCCGCGCTGCGCCACGACACGATTTTCACCAACGTGGGCCTCACTTCCTCCCGGGAGCCCTGGTGGGAGGGCATGGACGCAAACGCGCCCAACGGTCTGATGGATTGGCACGGAAAGCCGTACAGCGCTGACCAAACCGCCGCCGCGCATCCCAACTCCCGCTACACAGTTCCGGCGGCGCAATCTCCCTCGATTTCCCCGCATTGGGAGGACCCGGCCGGCGTGCCCATCTCGGCGCTGATTTTTGGAGGGCGCCGCGCGCGGGTGGCTCCGCTTGTCTATGAATCGCGAGACTGGCGGCACGGCGTCTTCGTGGGCGCGACGATGGCTTCGGAAACCACCGCCGCGGCGACCGGCGCGGTCGGCGTCACCCGGCGCGACCCCATGGCCATGCTTCCGTTCTGCGGATACAACATGGCGGACTATTTCGGTCACTGGCTGGCGATGGAGCCGAAGCTGAAGAACCCTCCGAAAATCTTTCATGTGAACTGGTTCCGGCGAGGAGCGGACGGGAAATTTCTCTGGCCGGGGTATGGAGAAAATGTCCGCGTCCTTAAATGGATGCTCGAGCGCATCGAGGGCCGCACCGCCGCCGATGATACGCCCATCGGATTTGTCCCGACGGCCAGCTCGCTGACTCTCGATGGCCTCCGCATCTCCCGCGAGACCCTTGCCGAGCTTCTCCGCGTGGATGGAGGCGACTGGGCCGAGGAAGAGAAGGCCACCGGCGAGTTCTTCGCCAAATTCGGCGCCCGCCTGCCTGCGGCGATTCACCACGAGCACCGGGCTCTCGGTGAGCGCCTCTCGCGCGCCTCGGTCGGCGCGCGCTAGAAGACTCTTTTTCGTCCTGGGTGCAGGCCCCGTTGAGGTTTCCTTGGGCCAGAGCTGAGGGCCACAATTCTTCCTGTTTTAGGGCGACGCGGATCCTGGCACGCCCCAGGTGTCGCGCACAATTCACCGCATTTTTGATCTCAGCTTGATTGTTTTACCATCCACGGCGAACGTGCCGTATCCGTGATGATGGACGGTCCTAGGTTTTTTCTGCGTCGGGTCCGTCCAGGCCTTGAGGACCTCAAGGATAAAGAGGTTGTATGAGTTAACGAGGCGGGTATCGACCACCTTGCATTCAAGGTTGGCAAAGCATTCGGCCACCAGAGGCGGGGCTATCTTCTGCGCAGGCATGGCTGTCAGTCCGAATGTTGCAAACTTGTCGAGGTCGCGGCCCGAGCAGTTGCCGATTTCCACGACATTGGGCGCCAATTTGAACGCCGGAATGGCAATCACACATTCCCCCGTCGCGCGCAACGCGGCAAAACTGTGGTTGGCGCTGCTGACAACGCAAGCGACGAGTGGCGGCTCAAACTCCACCATCATATGCCAGGACATCGTCATGATGTTGGCGCGTGCCTTGTGCGAGGTCGTCAGCAGGACAACGGGACCTGGTTCAAGCAACTGATACACCTTCGATAAGGGCAGATCTTTCATCATGGACGCGACTCCTGTCTTGCGCACGCCGCCGCCGCTCAGGCGCAGGCCATCCGTCTCGCTGGGGCGCTGGTCACCCGCGATGGGCAAGGTAATTCAGAACAGAAGGTATTACAAACTTGTTGGCAGGTCCATGCGACCGCGGCCGTGGTACATGCGGCTGATGGCGTATCTAACCACTAGAAGCCATCTCATAAATGCCACAGGAGGACAACAGCGCAAGCAGGCTGGACCACCCCGAGGAAATTGTCGGGGGTAGCATTCCCAGCGAATGCGTGGAAAATCGGGGTAACCAATGGCGCTCCGAGAGCTGCGATGAAATCCGAGATCAGACCTTGCGTGTTCTCAATCATCTTACTGCCCGCCACCCTCGAATTTCCAACTCGCCGCCTTGGAAATCTTCGGTCTCACTGCGGGTGATAGGAAGCGCTTCTGCACCCTATCTCAACCGGTAGTTTGGAACCAGAGCGTGTACTCCTCCACATGATTCGTGACACTCGACTTTCTGTGATTGGGATTTCCGACGCTGAAGGAATTCCAGCGGGGTGCGATAGCCGAGCGCTTGGTGGGGACGCACGGTGGTGTAGATGTGCTCCCAACGGCAAAGCTGCGCATTGAGCAAGTCGACGTTTCAGCGGTCCGGGACCACCTGATAGAACTCTTCGTGGTGCGTGCAATGAGAGCGTTCGACCTGCCCGTTCAGTTTGGGGGAACGTGGCGGCAGGCCACGTTGCTGACGAGCCGGCAGCGTGGTAGCGGCAGCCGTCGCTTTCGGTACAGTGGCACGCAGATAAGGTCTGCCGCCCCTTACTTCAAATGCGCGCCTTTCGGGTCGATTTCCTCTCGCAACAAGCGCAATTCCTCGGTACTGGGAAGGGGCGTCGTTGGAATGTCGTTCGGGATGAGCAACGGGAATCCCGTATTTTCTACGAGTTCTTCCACTCGAACCCCCGGATGCAACGAGAGCACCGACATTACATGTGTGTTCGCGTCAAATCCGAGAACAGCCATGTCAGTAATCACGCGGCTGGGCCCGCCTCCGCGCAAATTCAATTCTTGGCGGCTGCGCCCGCCTACGAAGCCGGGACTTGTGAGGTGAGCCACGGCGAGGGGAAGTTTTCTTTTCTCATGGCGCATGATCACAATCACGCGCTTGGCCAGCGAGGCGACATCATTTCCTCCGGCGCTGCCATTCACATACCGGATCTTCCCGGACTCATCTTTCACAAGCGTCGTATTGATGTTGCCGTATTGATCTACCTCCAAAGCTCCCAGAAACCCTACGTCAACCACACCTCGGTGTAAGTTCATACCCATCACATCGAGGAAACCGCTCCAGCAGGTGGCTCGGTAAAACGATCGGGAGTCGGGCAACCCCACCGGTGTGTCTTTCGGGCGTGGGTTCATCACTCCAACCTCGAGAAGGGTCGCGAGTCTCGGCGCGTGCGTGCGCTTGGCAAGCACACTGGCAACTTCGGGCAATCCAAGGCCTACGACGACCACTTCACCGTCATGAAGTTCTCTGGCTCCAGCGGCCGCCATGATTTCGGAGGCACGGATATCGGACTGTGCATTTCTGCCTTTCGTTCCTTCGGTCACCGGCATCAATCGAATCCGTCCTTTCTACGCTGAGCTCTACGTTCGCGGTCAGTAACCTGAGATTGGCTCGGCTCTCAATTTCTCCAGTCGCCGTAGCCCGCCGAGCTTCTCCAGGTATTCCCAATGGTCGCGGCAACCGAAAACGAAGGCATTCAAATACTCTTTAAAGCGCTCCGGTTCCTCCGCGTGTTTTACGTACAGGCGCAAGTGATCGGCGTCGTAGTCATAGCAACCAAAAACCGTGGTTGGCAACGCGCCAAACGGCTGATGAATGACCGCCTCTACTCGGTGTCCGGGTATGATTGTCCGCTCAGGCGACCGCTGGATAAACTCGGTGGGAACAATCTCCTCCGCCACTACAACCAACCGGCGCCCCGCCTTAGCTTGTTCTTCGTTCCCCCAGCGAGGCCCGTTGATCTGACAATTTCCGTCGCGGTCCGCAATCTGCACATGAACGAAGGAAACGTCCGGCGTAAGCGCCCTCAACAAGACGTACTCCTCCCCGGTGAAAGGACACCGTGATCGCTTCACATCGGAGGCGCCCGGCCCCGCCTCTAATCGCTCCAAGATTTCGGAAGCAAACAGCGACTTGATGGGAATAAAAGAGAGACCCAGCGCTCCTGCCAAATAGCGAAAGCAAACAGAAAGGCTCGTATAATCTTCGCATTGGAGCGACTTTGTTTCACGCGCGCGGTTCACACAGTGGGCGGGGCCAAAGCGGTCCAGCGATCCTCCACCCATGATCAAGCGCCCGACGAGACCAGCCCCCACTAGCAGGTCGGTCTCGAGCCCCACAACTCCTTGCGAGACCGTTAGGTCGCGCTTCTGCTGCCGGATCAATTCGTGGACAACTGCAATTAGGTTGCGGGCAATCGCGAAACCGCCCAACGCAATGTGGCTTCCAGAAGGAATCGTGCGAACAACTTCGGAAACTGACTTGACTTTGTCAACCATATTCGAGGTATCCATCTGGCTGCCGGCGCAGCCCAATCATGACGGTGCATTGTCGCGAAAGGGTAGAGCTTACCAAGCAGAATGGCTGATGGTCAATAAGCACGGACTATCGTTGCCGCCATCGCCATTTTGGCAAGGAAATATCCGAGCCTCTCTCAGGTAGAGATGGAGCTCGTGCCGGAGGGCTTAGGAAAAGGGGCCGCTCGAAAATACGCGCAGGGCCGGCACGCTACGTTCGGTTTCCAGATGCGGTAAACTCTGCGGGAGGCCGCCCAGTTCTCGAAGCGTGCAGGCGACGTAATAGCGAGCCATGTGTTTGCGCCAGGACATGGCAAAATCGGTGTTGTCGAGAGGTTTTACAGGAGAGTACGCCGCCTCTGCGGCGTCATGGATCGTTTCTTCCGTCAGCTTTTTCCCAATAATCGCCTTCTCTGAGAGCGTCACCTCAATGGGATAGGAACCAATCCCTCCCAAAACGATTTTGGCGTGCTCCACCGTCCCATCGCCCGTTAGGCGCAGGCAAGTAGCCACGCCGAGGACCGGGAAATCAAACGAGCCGCGACGGCGAAGCTTCCAATACGTCGCTCGCCATCCGTTCGTCGGCGGTAGGTGGATCTCGGTCAGCAGTTCGTCGGGCCGTTTATTGAGGTGGTGAATTCCGTCGTCATTATAAAGTTCCGCCATCGGCAGCAGTCTTTCTCCCGAACCAGAAATCAGCTTCACTTGTGCTCCGATTGCCACCATGACCGGGGCGGAGTCGCTCGACTGCACCGCCCAGCAGCGCGGGCTGGAGGGAGCAACCCAGCAGATCTTGCCATCCTTTTTCATGCAGAAGTTAATTCCCTTGCGCCACTCGTAGTTCTGGTCGTAATAATTGCAGCGCGTATCGAGCAGCAGGTTTCCCCCGATGCTGCCCATGTTGCGCAGCAGCGGTGTGGAGATCAACTCGGCGGCGTTCGACACGACCGGATAGGCAGGTTGAATGCGGCGGTCCTCCGCAACCTCAGTTAGCGTCAGACCCGCCCCCAGGACCATTCCCTGCGCCGGCTTGCCCTTGATGGTGCGCAGTTGCTTGAGCTGCGCCAGCCCGATGACCACCTTCGGCACCTGCTGGCGACGCTTCATATTGGGATAGAGATCCGTACCGCCGGCTACGAACAGGGCATCAGGCCCTTCGTCCGACATCATGCGGACGGCCTCGACCAAAGACTTGGGTTGCAGAAAACGAAATTTGGGAAGTCTCAGCATTCTAAATCCCGCTTAGACAGACATCATTTTGGGAATAAAGACGCTCGCAGCAATGCCTGTTTTGCAGCTTGACGTTATGCCAAAACAGGCTGGCGTTCTACTGCCTTGCCGTCGCCGCCCTCTTCTGGCGTCGGCACAAAAATCGAAGCGGGCATGTCGCAGTGCGGAAATACAGTAGGCCCGTATCTGCCTTCCTGCCCCTTCGCTTTGGCCCGGATCGCTTTAAGCACTTTATCGGGTGTGATCGGAACCTCGTCGATGCGAACCCCTACCGCGTCATAAATCGCGTTGGCGATCGCGGGCGGAACCGGCAACTGCGGTCCCTGCCCGGCTTCCTTGGCCCCGAACGGGCCGTTGGAATCCCGATCCTCTATCAAATAGCTGATAACGTCGCACATCTCCATTGTGGTGGGGCTCTTGTATTCGAGGAAAGAGGGGAACTTGTGAACCATTTTTCGGTTCCCGCGGTAGGTCATCTCCTCCATCAAGGCCTCCCCCAGGCCCATGTAGACACTGCCTTCTATCTGCCCGATCGCCAGCACGGGGTTGATGCACTGGCCGATGTCGTGAGCGATCCAGACGCGGGGCACCACGACAATGCCGGTTTCGGGATTGACCTCCACTTCGGCCACCGCCGCAGAATAGCTGTAGGCAGGCGAAGGGCCAACTCCAGCTCCCTTGAACTTTCCAGGCGCGGCCGCCGGCTTGTAGGAACCAACAGTACCGAGCGTGCCGAATTGCGTTTCGGCAAGCCACACCGCCTCCACAAACGTCATGCCTTTCTCCGGATTCTCCCTGTCGGAAACGCGGCGATCTGCAAAGAGCAGCCGGTCGGCCGGAACCCCCAATTTCGCGGACACCGCCTGGATCAACATCTGCTTGGCCCGTTCGGCGGCCTGGATGGCGGCGTTGCCGGTCATAAGGGTGACCCGGCTGGAGTAACTGCCGAGGTCCACCGGGGTTAGATCGGTGTCGGCCGTGACGACCCGAATGTCAAAGGGATCGATCCCCAGCACCTCGGCGACGATATAAGCCAAAATCGAATCGGAACCCTGACCGATATCTGTTGAGCCACAGAAGACGGTCACACCCCCGCTGCGGTCCAGTTTCAACTGCACGCCGGAGTGCGGCATGCCATTCCAGTAAATGGGAGTGCCGGCCCCGGTCATGTAGCCGCTGCACGCCAACCCGATGCCTTTTCCGTAGGGGAGTTTGCGGAAGCGCTCCCTCCAGTTGGAGCCTTCCACGACCTTGTCAATGCACTTGCCCAAGCCCATCGTTCCGATACGAAGCCAATTCACCGTCAGCGAATTGGGCGGGACCAGGTGCTTCCTGCGCATTTCGGCCGGATCGAGCCCCAACTGCTCCGCGATCTTGTCCATTTGAATTTCCTGGGCGAAGCGTGGCTGAGGAGTTCCGTGTCCCCGTTTCGGGCCGCAAGGCGCTTTGTTGGTGAACACTCGAACGGCTTCAAACTTGTAGCGCTTGATCTGATAGGTCGTCGGTTGCAGCACCCCGGTGTAGAAGGTGCTGGCCACGCCGTGGCCTCCGTAGGCTCCGCCATCCAGGATTGTGCGATGGTGCATGGCCGTGATGGCGCCGTCCTTCTTAAACCCGGTCTTGGTGGACATGAGGACCGGATGCCGACCGCGATGGCAATAGAAGATCTCCTCGCGTGTGAGGCAGATCTTGACGGGGCGGCCCGTCATCATCGCCAGTTTCGAGACGATAATTTCATGCGCAAAGGGATCGCACTTCCCTCCGAAGCCGCCTCCGTTGGTGGTGGCGATGACGCGAACACGATTCTGCGGTAGCCCCAGCACTTTGGCGAGAGACCTGTGCAGGTAGTGCGGGTCCTGGGTGCAAGTCCAGAGCGTGAGCTTACCGTCATGACCGAACTGGGCTACACTGGCGTGTTGCTCCAACGCAAGATGAGTGCTGCCCTCATAAAAAGTGATGTCTTCCCGGATAAAGTCGGCCTCGGCAAAGCCTGCTTCCACGTCGCCGAATTCGTAGACCTGTCTCCGATGGATATTGCCGAATTCCCCATATTCATGGATACGAGGCTCGGGTGTGTCGAGTGCAGCCTGGATCGAGGAGATGGCCGGGAGGAGTTCGTACTCGACGTCAATCAAATCCAACGCTTCGGTCGCCACATCCTCATCGACTGCGGCGACGGCGGCCACAGGGTCTCCCATCATGCGGACTTTGCCAATCGCCAGCGGGTGTTCGTCTTCGCTGACGGGCAGAGCCCCGTACGGGATCGGCAGGTCTTTTCCGAGGAGCACGAGCTTAACGCCTGGATAACTTTCTGCCTTGGATGCATCGAGCTTCAGGATGCGGCCGTGCGGAACTGTGCTGCGCAAAATCTTGGTGTAGAGCATGCGGGGGAAGACGAGGTCGTCGGCATACTTCGTCTGGCCCGTGACCTTCGATGCAGCGTCCACCTTGCGGTGGGGCTTTCCTATGACGCGCAGGTCTTTTTGTTCGGCTCCGTTAGCGCCACCCATAAATACTCTCTTTGCTGGGTTCGGCCGGCTTGCCAGCCATCCGTGCGGCAGCCAGCTCCACTGCTTGGAATATCTTGATGTAGCCGGTGCAGCGGCAAATATTTCCGGCGAGAGCCTTCTTGATCCGTTCGCGGGAAGGCTGCGGGGTTTCCTCCAGCAGCACTTTTGCCGTCAGGAGAAATCCGGGTGTGCAATATCCGCACTGGGCAGCCCCGAGCTCAGCAAACGCTTCCTGCAATGGATGGAGTTTCGCTCCTTCTGCCATGCCTTCGACCGTGACGACTTCATGTCCTTCCAAGGTGACCGCCAGGACCAGACAGGAAAGTACCGGACGACCATCCACGAGCACGGCGCAACACCCGCATTCCCCCAATTCGCAGCCGTGCTTTGTGCCGGTAAGCGCCAAGTCTTCGCGAAGGACTTCCAGAAGCGTCTTATGCGGGGCAAACGCTACCTCGACTGGCTCACCATTCACTCGCAGGCAAACCTGCGCCTTCTCCGGTTTGCGATTGTTTCTTTTCTTGGTTGGTTTCATTCCCTGCCGTTACCTTCCATTCAGAGATTCCGTAACCATATGGATCCGACGGAATTTCAGCAGCATGGTGATCAGTCCAATTTCCATTATCGAGTTCGCGGTCCACCCATAAGATACTCCTCGCCGTCGCTGACTACAACCGTCAGCCAGGATTGTACTGAACGCTTGCCGCAGGGATCTCGGCGATTCACGCCCCCGGGACCTTTGGAGTCACGTGGTTCCATTTGTCCTTGGCGTCGAGCGCGGCGAACCATAAGACGATTGCTGCCTGGCACTGTGGAACGTTTGATCGCCCGTTGCGCGGCGCGAGGGGGTGCATCGAGATCGTTCGCAAAACTGCGGCCGGCGTCGCGCGCGAACGCCTCGGGCAGAATCTTGATGGCTACGGTGCGATCGAGGCGAGTATCGCGGGCGCAGTACACCTCGCCCGTCCCGCCCGCACCAATGGCGGAGAGTATTTCGTAGGGGTCCAGCCGAGACTCTATTGGCATGGGCATATTGCGGCCGAGGATTTTACATCAAAATGTTACCTGTCTATTAAGGATCGGAGCCGGCTCATGATTAACATGATTAAGCTGATTTCAGCGCCTGTGGCTGCAATCATTTCGAGATGCTCAGTCGGTTTTAGCGCGATCAGCTCGGCCTGGTAGCGTCAAGAGCCGTCTTTCAACTTGACGTATTTCCAGAGGGCGTATTTCGGCTGAACCACGAGAATCTCCTGGCTGACTAATACTGAGCACCCGAGCTTTCCGGAGGATTCGACGCGCCCCCGTACCCGGTCTTAGTCTGGAGATCTCTTAGGATTTGAATTATGGAGGGCTCTAACCCGCTGAATCTGACGGAATGGCGGAGAGGGTGGGATTCGAACCCACGGTTGAGTTTCCCCAACACACGCTTTCCAAGCGTGCTCCTTAAACCGCTCGGACACCTCTCCATGCGGAACTCTGACAGACTAACAAATTGACGCGGCAGCGGCAAACACCCTGAATGGGCCGCTGCGCGGTCGATGGGAAAAGGAACCCCGGAATCCTGTTTGGCTCCGAATCCTTGGTATTGAAACATGGCAACCAATAGTCTTTGGAGAGGCTCGAAGGGGCATGGATAATTGCTGCAGGGATCGAAGAAGCCGCCCGGCCCGGAACGCGGGAAACTCCATCGAGGAGAGAGCCTCTTGCGCATAGGAAGAGTCATTGCTGTCTTCATTCTGCTTACTGTCCTTGGACCGGACCTGCATGCCCAGGGGCCAGCGGCGGCGACGCCATCTGCCGCTCCCGCTTCGCAGGCCAGTTCCGCAGGATCGCAGAATAGCTTGCCCGATGCTCCGCAGCCGAGGGTCGCACAGCAGCCGGCTTCTTCCGGAGCGCCCCCGGCCGCGTCCACCGCGCAGTTCGACGCGCCGCAGGAGCAGTCCCTGCCGCCGATGACCGCGAAAGAGAAGCTCCACTATGCCGTCAGCAACTCCGTGGATCCCCTGGCCATCATCGAAGCGGCGGCCAAGGCCGGCTTCTACCAGGAGACCGGCTTCCGCAGCAAGTACGGAGGTGGCGCCTCCGGGTACTTCAAGCAGTTCGGAGCCTCGGCCGCCGACGGTGCCCTGCGTGAATTCGACAGCAATTTTCTCTTTGCCAGCCTGCTGCACCAGGACCCTCGCTACTACCACACCAGCCACAGATCGTTTTCTTATCGCATGGGCTATGCGCTCAGCCGCGTGTTTGTCACCCGCGGTGATTCAGGCCAGACGGAGTTCAACTGGTCCTCCGTGCTGGGCAGCGCCGCCGCCGCCGGCATGTCCAATGTGTATCTGCCTGCGAAGGACCGCACTGCCTCCATGGCCGTCGGCAATTTTGGATGGTTCCTCGTCGGGGAGGGATTCAACCGCGTGCTCGAGGAGTTCATGCCAAACCTTTACCATCGGCTGAAGCACACCTGAGCCGAAGACCGATCGCCGCCTTGCGGCTCCCCCCGCGGCCAGGCCGGTGCGAACGCCAAGGCCTCTCCGAACCTATTTCCGGAAAATATCGGCGCGAGGGCGGGGGGCACGGCGGGAGTTTGACGCGATCCGCATTCTCCGTCACGGAGACGGGTGGTTGTGGCCGGCCGCGGACAACTCCTGATCCACCACGTGCTGGAGGGTGTCCAAAGATTGAGCGCCCTGCAGATAGATGCCGTCAATGAAAAAGCTTGGCGTGCCGCTGCCGGA
>JAJXZD010000245.1 GCA_021780215.1 Acidobacteriota bacterium | reverse complement strand
CTTCCTCCACGATCGCCCTCGAGGGCTCGACCGAAGCAACGCAGTTCCACGAACCTCCCGCCGCGGCGCGGGCCGCTGCAGCCGAGGCTCGGACCATCGGAGACTGAACCGAGGGTGCCTGGCCTCGAACCTTGCGCGCCCTTATCGGCGGGAGGCCAGCACGATCTTCGCTGTTGTAATAGCCTGGCCGGTATGGCGCTGGGTGTGATCGCCGACGTGGACAAGAAGCCCTCCGACAGTTGTCGGCAACCGCCGCCTGCCCACGGAGCGAGGCTCTTCCCATTGCGCGGGACGAAACGCGCGAACGCGCTCCGCGATCTTCTCGAGCGAAGCGCGAAATTCTGTGAAAAGCGCAGGGCCCGTGGCGGTTTCCTCGAGTTCACCTCGGAGTGCGGCCATTTGCTCATCCGTGAGCGCGCGGCCTTCCGCATATGTCAGCAGGCGATCCGCGCTGCGGACGATATGTCGCACATGAAAGGCCACGGGCGGGACACCCATTGGCCGGGCATTCAGCTCCGCGTCCGTAAGGCATCCACACCAGCGCTGGATATCTTCGCTGGCTAATTCTAGGGCATGCAGGACGGCCCGGGGCACCGCCGGGACATCCTCGAACGTGCCGCGCAGCCACGGTTCGGGCAGTTTTTCTTCGCTCATGTTGTCCAGCCTCCGTGCGGCTTCAGATTATCCGTTTTCGTGCCCCTCGTGAATGGAGTGGGGCATCCAAGGGCGCATTGCCTGGGCCCGCCAAGTTTGTTAGAGTGAAAGCCATGGCCTCGGTGATTGGAGAAGTTGGCGAGACGTTCGTAACCCTGTACAAGGGGTTTCGCGTAACCCTGCGGACGATGTTCCGCAAGACCACGACGGAGAATTTTCCGCAAACCGCACCGACCGTGCAGCCCCGCTACCGCGGCATCCACGTTCTGCAGCGGGACGAGAACGGGTTCGAGAAGTGCGTCGCCTGTTTTTTGTGCGCGGCGGCCTGCCCGGCGAACTGCATCTATATCGAAGCCGCGGAGAATACCGCTACGGAGCGCATTTCGGCGGGTGAGCGTTATGCCAAGGCCTATAACATCGATTATTCGCGCTGCATCTTCTGCGGCTACTGCGTCGAGGCCTGCCCCACGGACGCCATCACGCATGGCCACAATCTCGAGCTCGCCCCGTACGATATCAACGCGTTGATCTACCGGAAGGAACAGCTTCTCGAGTCCTGGCCTCCGCGGGCGGGCCGCTAAGCCCCGTCGTCGGTCAACATCAGTTCCTTTGCGCGCTGGGCCGCTTTGACGACAGCTTTAATCAGCGTGACGCGCAAGCCCCCCTCCTCCAACTCCAGGATGCCGTCGATTGTGCACCCGGCGGGTGTAGTCACGGTGTCTTTGAGCAATGCGGGATGGTGCCCGGTCTCCACCACCATCTTGGCTGCCCCCAGGGCCGTTTGCGCGGCGAGCAGGGTAGCCATGTCACGCGGCAGCCCCACCTTCACGCCCCCTTCGGCCAGCGATTCGAGAATGATGTAGATGAAGGCCGGACCGCTCGCCGAAAGTCCGGTGATCGCGTCCATGTACTTTTCATCCACGACAATGGTTTTGCCCACCGCATCGAATAGCTTTTGTGCGGTATCCACGTGGTTTTGCGCGGTGAACTTTCCCTTGCAGATTGCGGTGATGCCCGCACCAACCATGGACGGCGTATTGGGCATCGCCCGGATGACGGGTATGCCCGGTCCCAGATGCCGCTCGATATATTCCGTGGGGACGGAGGCGACAATTGAGACGAGAAGCTTGCGCTCGTCCATCTCCGGTTTGATCTCGTCGAGAACCTGGCCGGCGACCTGCGGCTTAACGCAGAGGAAAATCACATCGGAGCCCTGCGCGGCGGCACGATTGTCGCTCCCGAGAAGCACAGCCAGTTTGGCCCCGCCATCGCGCCTCTGACCCGTGTGCTGGACCGTCGCACGAACGTTCTGCGGCGAAACAAGGCCCTGCTTGACGAAGGCCTCGATCAGGATTCCGCCCATTTTCCCCGCTCCCAGCACCGCGAGCCGCAGCGGGTTTCCAGCGTATGCCATGATTCTCCCTTCACTCGTGTGGACCGCTTCACCGGCGCAACCGGCCGCTAAGGACCAGGCGCGTTGGCTTGACTCAGCGCGTTTCCAGATCATACAGGAGCGCGAAGAAGGATGCACCAGGGCATGAGGTACCTCATGCTCATTGATCGACTTAGACTGCACCTTGGGGATGGTCCAGAAATGCCGCGGCCCCGATGGATCGGGGCCGCGCGAGGGGATTAAACTCTGCGTTTCTGCTAGCGGCGGCCGCCACCTCCACCATGGAATCCGCCGCCACCGCCTCCGCCGTGGAACCCACCGCCACCTCCACCATGGAACCCACCGCCACCTCCACCATGGAATCCGCCGCCACCGCCTCCGTGGAATCCACCACCGCCACGATAGCCGCCGCCACCACCGCCACGATAGCCACCACCGCCGTAGTTGCCTCCGCCCCGGTAACCACCGCCACCACCGCCACCACCGCCACGATAGCCACCACCGCCGTAGTTACCATAGTTTCCAGACGAGCCGCCGCGCGGCCTGACGATTGGCTGCCGCATGTTGAGCGGTGGCCGCGAGTACCCATTCGAATAGCCGCGCCCATTTCCCTGCGAGCCATACGAATGGGGACTGAACTGGTGCCAGCCGCCTTGATTTCCGCCAGCATATCGTGATGCAGAGCCGTATGAAGAACCACTCGGCCGGTTCCCAATTGAGCCGCGGTTCACACCGCCCTGCGAGGGAGTAAACGCATGCCAGCCGGAGCCGGTGGCGCGAGCAGGAGACGATCCGCCGACGGCACCGTTGCCCGGACGGATGCCCTGCCCGCCGCGATTGACGTTACCACCTTGCGAGGGAGAGAAGGCATGCCAGCCAGAGCCGGTGGCACGCGCGGGAGAGGAGCCGCCGACGGCACCGTTGCCCGGACGGATGCCCTGCCCGCCGCGGTTCACGCCGCCGGTCTGCATCGGCCCACGCGCGCCCGATGTGCCAGCGCTAAACGGCCGGTTAGAAGCGGAAGCCGGGCTTTGCGTGGCCGAGCGTTGCAAGGAAGTATTGCCTCGGTTTGCGCCGAACCCGGATTGCGGCCGATTTGCCGCTCCGGAGTTGGCGAAGGAGCGAGAGGCGGGGCCGCGGGACCCTGCGGTGGCGCGGCTCGGTGAGCTGAAGAAGTGCTGCGAACTCGGCGGGGCATTGCGGTACGTCGAGGGGTTGGCTGCCCTGCCAGTCGGGCTATAGCTGGCCCTCGTCGGCGAGGCGGGCATCTTGCCGGTGAAAAGGCTGGTCTTTTGGAATGCCGCGCCGCTGATTCCATGCTGTTGACCCGGAACACGGCCCTGTCCGAAAGATTTGGCGGGCATAGAGGAGAAGCCGGCCCGTACCCGGGAGTTGCGCAGCGATTGGTTGATGGTCGAGAAGTTCTGCCTTCCCCTGCCCAGAGGAGAAAACCCGTTGTGGTAATTGTTGATGATCGTCGTGTTGTTGATATTCGTCATGTTGTACGAATTGAATCTGTTACCCCAGCCGCCATACCACGGGTGATACCAATCGCCTGGGCCGCAGGGCATCCAGCCAAAATCATCAAAACCGCCAAATCCAAAGCCCATGCCGAAGCCAACGCCCCAGCCGCCTCCGCCATATCCGAAGAAGTTGACGTAAGCTGGTGCCCAAATGGGATAGTACGCGGGATAGATGCCAACGGGTCCCGGCCACCATGCCCAGTCATCGTCGTAGAGCATCCAGCGACCATAATGGTACGGCGCCCAGCCCCACGGCTCGTCGTCAACCCAAGTCCATCCATAGTAAGGCTCCCAGACCCAGCGACCATCGCGGTAGGGCGCCCAGTCAGGTCCCTCGTCATTGGGAATCCACACGGAGCCATAATCCGGATCGTCGGTCCAGTGGCCATAATCATCGAGGTCTTCTGAACCGGTGTAATAGCGGTCGGTTCTTCGCCAGCTCCCGGCGCTCGTGATCTTATGGTTGCGGTCGTCGTTCCAGGCATCCCAGTTGTCGCGAGGGGGCGCGGACGCCGTCTGATATTGGGGATTATTCGTTCCGGCGATGGTGATAATCTGTCCCGCGCCGACCTGCGTAGTGCCCTGAGGTGTGGAAATTTCAGCGGTTCCCGCACGCACGGTCACCTGTGTCTCGGCGTCCGAATTTACCAGGATGCGGTAAACGCCCGGGCCATCGGGATGCACGGCGGCGTTGGGTGTATCAATTTCCGCGCTTGCCTGGCCACCGTCAAGAACAGAGTAGGAAGTCAGCCCTTGACCCACCTGGACCTGAATCGTATTGCGATTCAGCGTGGCCACTTTGGCGGTGGCGTCGGGGGCCATGCGCAGGATGTCGGCGTAGTCGAGTTCAATTTCTGCTCGCGACTTCTGTCCCGTGGCTACGCGGTCTCCCTCGAGCAGCGGAGCGTTCAATCCTGCGGCTACCCACTCACCATTGTCACCGCGCTGGGTGGAAACGTTGCCATGTATGAAGCTGATGCGCCCGGCGCCGGGCTGTGAATCCGTGGATTGCCCCTGCGGTGCTCCGGGGTCTACGGGCTGGTTTTGCGCCCGCGCCGACGCCACGCTAAAGACCAGGAAGGCCACCGCCAGCACTGCCAGTTGCTTTCTCATCTTCCACCTCCCGACGGCCATTCCATGCAAATGCTCGAAACCCGCAATGGGTAATGCACCGGCAATGCCAAACGAGAGCCGGGCAAGAGATTCACTAAGTGTCTTAGCGCTGATTACTTGCGGATGGGCAGATTTCGTCCGTCGGCGGAGGGCATTTCTGCCTGGTGGTTTTCGCGCGGAGGTGGTGGTTCTCAACCACCAGAACAGGGGATTGCGGGCAAGCGAAATGGGACCGGAAATAGCCCGGATTTATTCCTTTTCCGGGGGGTCGGGAACGCCCATCTTGGACAACCGGTAGCGCAAGGCGTTGCGGGAGAGCCCCAAGGAGCGTGCTGCCTGGCTCTTATTGCCATTGGCGCGGCGCAACGCCTCGCGAATCATCTCCTCTTCCCACTGCTCAAGGGTCATGCCTGGCGGCAAGATGGGTGCGCCTTCACCGGCCGGGCGCTGCGGCTGCGAATCGAGGTGAATATCGCCGGCATTAATTTGCGTCCCAGAGGAAAAGGTGAGGGTGCGCGCAATCACGTTCTCGAGCTCACGCACATTCCCCGGCCAGTGGAAATCGCTGAGCTTTTGGAGGGCCTGCGGAGTGAACTCCTGGGGCGGCTGCCCGGATTCCGCTGCGCACTTCTTCGCGAAGAAATTTGCCAGAGCCGGGATGTCTTCCTTGTGGTCCCGAAGGGGTGGAATATCAATGGCGACGACGTTCAAGCGGTAGTAGAGGTCCTCGCGGAAGGTACCCTCCTCGAGAGCGGCGCGGAGATCGCGGTTGGTAGCGGCGATCAGGCGAACGTCCACCTTCAGCGTTTTGGTCCCGCCAAGGCGCTCGAATTCCCGATCCTGCAGGACGCGGAGAAGCTTGACCTGAATGGCCGGAGGGACGTCTCCAATTTCGTCCAGGAAGAGCGTGCCTTTGTCCGCAAGTTCGAATTTTCCCGGCTTGCTGGAAGTGGCGCCGGAAAAGGCGCCCTTTTCATAGCCGAACAACTCGCTTTCCAGAAGATTTTCCGGGATGGCCGTGCTGTTGATTTTGATGAAGGGGCCGCTGGAGCGCCGCGAATGCTCGTGGATGGCGCGGGCGATCAGATCCTTGCCGACGCCACTTTCGCCGCCGAGCAGCACCGTGGCATTCGTTGTGGCGACGCGCTCGACAAGCGCCAGCACGGCCTGCATGCGCTCGCTTTCCGCGATGATGTTGGCGTACTGATAGCGGTGGCCCAGCGCCTCGCGGAGCGTGCGATTTTCCTCGCGCAGTTGGCGCGCGGCCATTTCCTTGCGGACTACCAGGACCAGCTCGGCCAGCGAGAAGGGTTTCAGCACATAATCGCTGGCTCCCGCCTTCATGGCCTCGACGGCGGTTTCCACGGTTCCATAGGCGGTCATAATCACGACAGGCAGGTCAGCGTTGGTCCGCTTCGCCGCTTGGAGGAATTCCAGGCCGCTCATGCCGGGGAGTTTGAAATCGGTCACAACGATATCGAATGATTCCTGACCAAGGAGCCGCAAGGCGGCTTCGGCGTCCCCTGCGCTGCGGACGGCAAAGCCTTCATCGGACAATTGCAGCTCGAGCAACCGGCGCAGCTTGGCCTCGTCTTCGACGATCAGGATGGATGGCTTTTCGCTCGTCATGCCTGTTCCATCTTGGATGCAAGCCTCGGCTGCGGCGCTGCCGGAAAGCTCCTCCGGCGCGTCATGTGGGCTGGGCAGGCAGAAAGACGTGGAAGCGCGCGCCGGGCGAGGAGCCGTCCTCGAGGCGGATCCAGCCATGATGATCGTCCACGATCTTGGCGACGATCGCGAGCCCCAGGCCGACGCCGTCCTGCTTCGAGGTGAAGAACGGATTGAAAATCTGCTCGCGCATATCCGCCGGGACACCCAGACCCGAGTCCTGGATGATCACGCCAACACCCGTCTGCCCCTGGGACGTTTCCGAAGACATCGCCACGTGCAGAACGGTCTCCCGGCCCGGCGGAAGCTCGCGCATGGCCTGATAAGCGTTTTGGAACAGGTTGACGAAGACGCGTTCACACAGCTGCGCGTCGGCGAGGATGCCGGGCAGCGACGGGGCATAGGCGCGCTCCACCCGTACGGGCGCCTCCGGAAACTGGCCGCGAACTGATTCGAGGCTGTGGTCCACGATCTCCTCCATGTGCTGCGGACGGAGTTCGGGGTGCAGCGGCCGCGCGAAATCGAGAAAGCGGGCGACGAGGCCGTTCAGACGGTTGACCTCGGAGGAGATGTATCCAGCGAGTTCGCTGGCTAGCGGCTGCGTGCCACCGAGCTTCTCCGCGAGCATTTCCGCCGAGCCTTTGATGACGCCAAGTGGATTGCGGATCTCGTGCGCTAGGCCCGCGGACATCTGCCCCAGCGCGGCCAGCCGTTCGGAGCGCCGTGCATCGGCCTCGGCGCGCTGCAACTGGCGATTGGTCTCCTCGAGTGTCTGGGACAGTTTCTGATACTGTTCGACCTGGCGCCGGTTTTCCACAACGAAGCGATTCACTAAGATGGCTGCGAGGAAGAAGAAAAGAAAGCGTATGGACAGGAGCGTGATTGCTTCGGAAGTGAGTTCGTATTCCGGGAGGACGGGGATCAGAAAGGAGCAGTAGGCCAGCGAGGCAATCGCTGTCCAAAGCAATGTGCCAGCGAGACCGAAATAAATGGCCGCGGTGATGACTGGCAGGAAATAGATGGGCCAGTAGCTGCTGTTGATCCCCAGCTCACCCGTGTGGCCGAGCAACATGGTCGCCAGCAGGACCTTGATCAGAACGCTATAGTAGCGGCCGCGCCGGGGCAGTCGCTCGATGAGGGCCCCCTCGAAAAACTGAAAGATCCCAATCGCTAGGAGGATCAGTTGTTTATGAATTTCGTGAAGGGGTGGAAGAAAGGCCAGACCCAGCACGAAGAGCACCCAGAGCACGTCTATCCAACGCACGGCCCAATGTTTGCGGTCCGCCATGGCGCGAGAAATCTCCTTGAAAAAGTTGTTCCCTGGCCAATCTATCACGAAGCAAGGGGGCTCGCGCGGCGCACAAGAGGTCGCGCGCGAAAGATGAAACCGCCTGGGGAGTGCTGGAAGACCTTCCTTATCGGGCTAGGCAGGCTGTTTCGACTTCTTCCAATGCAATACGAACGGCTTCCGCATTCCGCCGGAGCAAGACGCGGTCCAGTGCGCCGCCAATCAGAAGGACGACAGGAGAATCCAAGGATGGCAATCGGCCGAGGCTTTCCAGAGTGCCGGACTCGATGCGTTCGCCCGCCATGGACATCCGGGAGACGAGCACCGCGGGAGTCTCTCCGGACAATCCAGCCGATATGAGTTCGTCTCTGAGCGCCGCCAGTTCATGTCCCGGCATGTAAAGGACCAGCGTGGTCTCCTCGCGCAGGAGGGCCTGCCAATCGGCTTGGTTGCGCGCCCCGGATTCCGCAGCCCGGTGATTGCTAAGGATCACGACGCGAGAAGCTTTGCGCCGGTCGGTGAGGGACACACCGAGAGATGCGGCCGCGGCACAGCCTGCGGTAATCCCGGGAATAATCTCAAAAGGAATGCCAGCCGCCTCCAGCGCATCCATCTCTTCCGCCAGGCGCCCGAATATCGAAGGATCTCCCCCTTTCAAACGCAGGACATCCAATCCTCCGCGTGCCGCCTCGATCATCCGCGCGTTGATCTCCGCCTGAGTGATTCCCTTGGCGCCGCAGCGCTTCCCAACGCTCACCACCTCCGCATGCGCCCCGGCTAACTCGAGAACCGCTTGCGGGACCAGGTCGTCGTGGAACACCACGTCGGCCCGCTGCAGGATTTTCATGGTCTTCACGGTGAGCAGGTCCGGGTCTCCTGGTCCGGCACCTGCGAGGTAGACCTTGCCGATGGCAGCCTGCGTCACGGCGTTTCTCCCAATGCCCATTCGCCGCCTAAGGCCACACCCGGCTCCTTGGCCGGATGAGAGGCCGGCTGCGGGATGGGCTCTGCGCCGGTGAGCTGGGAGCGAAGTTCCTCATCGGAGAACCGCGCAAAGTAGGCGCGGAGATTTTCGCCGTGGCGGCGCTGCGCCAGATAGGTCGTCAGAAGGCGGGAGATGGCCTCCGGGACTTCATCGGCCGCGCAGCGATAGCCAACCGGCCGGGCAATCCGCTGGAATTCTCCGACGGCGCCACCCAGCGAAAAATAGTAGGCGTCCACGGTCTCTTTGCCCCGCTTGATTTTCTTCCCCTCGAGGCCAATGTCGGCGATCCAGTGCTGACCGCAGGAATTGGTGCAGCCGGTGACGTTGAGCTTCAGTTGCTGGTCGAAATGCGGCACGCGTTCTTCGAGGGCATCCACCAGCCACCGGGTAAAGCCCTTGGTCTCGGTAATGGCCAGCTTGCAAAATTCGGTGCCCGTGCAGGCGATCGCGCCGCGCCAGAAGGGCGATCCTTCAATTGGCAACCCGGCGGCATCGAGTTCCCGGGCCAGGATAGCCGTGTGGGTCTTGGGGACGTTGACGATGGCCAGGTTCTGCATATTCGTGAGCCGGATTTCCCCGCTCCCGAGTCTCTCCGCAAGATCGGCGGCGGCGCGCATCTGGCCGGGAGAAATGCGGCCGCGCAATACCGACGCGCCGACGTAGCACAGGCCCTCCTGCTTCTGCGGATGGATTCCGGCGTGGTCGCGGAAGATGTCCGTCGGGGGATGTTCCTCCGCGAGCGGATCGAGCTGGTAGCCCAGCCTCCGGTTGAGTTCCGCCAGGAAGCTCTCGGCCGTCCAGCCGAAATGCAGAAACAGATACTTCATCCGGGCGCGCTTGCGGTTCTCGCGAAGTTCGTACGCATCGCGGAAAATGTCGGTGATGGTGCGAACCACTTCGACCGCCTGTTCCGGGCGCACAAAGGCGCGCAAGGGTGCGGCCAGGTGCGGCTCCGTTGCCAGCCCTCCGCCCACCCGGACAGAGAAACCAACCTCACGATGGCCGTGGAGGGTGCGCTCCACCGCAGTCAGGCCAACGTCGTTGATCTCCGGATAGGAGCACCAAGCGCGGCATCCCGTGATGCAAATTTTGAACTTTCGCGGGAGGTTGTAATACTCGGTCCGGCCGCGCACGGCGCGAGCGGCTTCCAGCACGAGCGGGGAAGCGTCCAGCAGTTCGTCGGCAGCGACTCCGGCGAGAGGGCAGCCGGTCACGTTCCGCACCGTATCTCCGCACGCTCCCTTGGTGAAAAGTCCCGCTGCAGCCAGCCTGTCGAGGGCTTCCGGAATGGATTCGATGGAAAGCCAGTGGAGCTGAATGTTCTGGCGGACGGTGATGTCCGCCACGCCTCGTGCATGCCGCTCGGCCACCTCCGCAATCGCGCGCAGTTGATCGGAGCGCAGAAGCCCGTTTGGGAGGGCGACACGCATCATGAAGTATGGCGACGATTTTCCCTCGCCACCCTGTCCGCCCACAGCGCCCACGCCGTCCCCTTGTGTGTAGATACCCCACCAGCGGAAATACAGGCTCCAATGGGCAGGAATCGAGTCCCGGCCCCGACGAGCGAATTCCCGGATCTCCTCGAGCGCCTCCCAGGGGTTCTTCTCGCGCTTCAGGCGCTCGGTCCTTTGCGCCGCGGTTTCCTTCACGGGTAAATTCCTTTCGCTGCCGGCCACGATGCTCTCCCAGAATATTGTTCAGCCCTAAAAACAAAAAACCCGCTTGCCAGTTCGATGCTGGCCAGCGGGCTGTTTCAATCCGAGTCGTTTAGTAGATTCAGCTATTCGGACCTCACATCCGCGCCCGCCTTGTTGAAACAACAACAGGCCTGGCGATTCGGCGCGTAGGTGCTTCGATCCATGGGCAAAGCATATCTGCTTTCAGACATGCGGTCAAGGAAATGCTGCGCTCAATGCCTTCGCAGGTGTCGCCATCCACGATGGGGTTCGGGAAGTTATCGCGGCTGCGGTTGGTGAGCGGGGAGAGATACCAATTGGCCTCGATGAACTTCAGAACCGAGGCATGATCGGCATAGGTGTGAGAGATGTAGCCGCCTTCGGAGTACCGCGAGACGACGATCAAGGGAATCCGCGTGCCGTCTCCGAAGAAGTCCAGGGGCTGGACGTAGCCCGAGTCGTGGTAGCCGCCGCCTTCGTCGAAGGTGATGAAGATCGCGGTTTCGTGCCAGAGGGTGGGCTTGCTCTGCACCATGTCCACGATCTTCTTCACGAAGCCCTCGAACAGGTCCAGCTTGGAAGAGGACGGATGGCCGTCCACCCAGCCGCTTGGCTTCACGTAGGAAACCGCGGGCAGCGTGCCATTCTGGATATCGGCGTAGAGATCAGTCGTATCCTTCAGGTGCGCCGTGCGGACCGCGGCGTTGGCCATGATCGAGGTCGAGTACTGAAAGAAGTTACAGATGTTGCAGTACTGATCGCTCAAAGCCCCGACGGTGCCATAGTGCAGCTGATACTTGTCCGAGAGATACTGATTGAACTGGTCTCCGTAATATTTCCAGGAGATGTGCCGTTCAAGGAGCTCATCTCCGATGTTGCGCAGGGTCGAGGGTGGAACGGTGAACGGTGTATTGTTCACGTTCTGATCGGTAGAGGCGTCGCTGCCGTCGCCGAAATAGCCGGGATTATAGTTGTTGAGGAGGTAGTAGTGGCCCTGTTCGCAACGGGGATTCACCGAATAGGGCAGGCTGCGGAGATACCGCAGGACGGCCGCGACCCCGGGCGCGGTGGCGTCAGCGCAGTCGGTGTAGCTTCCTCCGCCATATACGGGTGATCCATACCCTCCGCCGCCGTAGCCATCCTCCGCATACCAGTTGTTAATGCCGGGAGCGGCATTGGGATTTTCGATCTCGTCCACGGTTCCCGCATCAGCCGTACCGGAAAAGACCGTGGCATTGTGAGGGGGCACAGCCGGATTGCCTTTGCCATCGCTGAACCAGATTGCGTCGCCGGTGCCCAGCACAATGTGGTTCGCGCCAGTGCCGCCGACCACTCCCTGGTGATAGTTGTCGCTCATTGAGTAGTAGTCGGCGAGGTATTTCAAATAGGGCGCGTCTCCTTGGAAGACGTTGTAGAAGCCCATGGAAGTGGATCCCTCGCCGGTGGACTCATTGCTGAAGTTCGATGGCTGGGACTTCCCGTTGGTTCCCGCGCCGACGGTCACTTCGACCCAGGGGAACAAATCGGATCTGCATCCGGCTGGGTTCCGGAGCGTTGCATAGGCGGCGACATTGCAATCGAGCTGCTGCCACATCTGGTAGAAGCGGTGGACCGGGCTGGCGGCGTAGGAGTCGTATGGAAAGGTCGGTGAGGAAAGCTGGAAGGGGCCGGGCGGGAGAAAATTCACATTCGGGATGCGCGCGTCCGGAACGTGCTTGGGCTGCCCGGTTCCTCCCGTCAGCATGAACTGAAAGTAGTCGGCAGGCAGGCCGTTTTCGGAAGCCTGTGCCTCGGTCAGCGTGCAGATGCCATTGTTTGTGCAGACGTTCTCGGGTCCTCCGGTGAGCGGCGGAGGAAGCGTGGGATAGATGGACTTGCCCATCGGGCTCACCTGATAATCGTCGGCCTGGGTATCCGTGGCCGAGGACTGCACTGCCTCAGAGTAGTTCGGACCCGGCGTGCCGTCTTCGTTGATGATGCCCTCCGACAACAGGTTCCAAACTCTCTGGTCATGCTTTGGCTTGTAGGTGGCGAACACGTGATCGAAACTGCGGTTCTCTCCAATGATGACAATCACGTGCTTGATCGGAGTCCGCGTTTGACGATCGGGGTTATTCGGGGCCGCACCCCCCACAGGCGCGCCCAGGGCGAACTGGGCAACCGCCAGGGTGGCCAGGCCAATTTGCAGGTTTCGCAAGGCTTTTTCGGTGATGCTCTTCAAGGACATCTCCTGTTCCTCCGTTTTGTGCCGAGAGTCGGCCGAGCACTCCGGTAATAGCTGGCGAATATTGCGGCTTGGTTTTGCTTTTGTGAATTCGCGGAGAGATATGCGGGCCGCTGCGCGAATCAACGGCGGAGCGCGCGTCTCACTACACGGGAGGCGGACGTCGCAGTTGACGCCGCGGTGAACGGAGCATTTCGGCTGAATGAAATCCCGAAAATAAACGGCTCGAACAAGCCATGAGGGGGAACGGCGGGGCAGCAAGGCGGCCGGCCTTGATGTATCCTCAAGGAGTTTCCACGCGTCTAAAGATTTGGAAAATAGGACTTACGAGGATTTACCGATGCCCGTTTCGGAAGTGCCGAACCCCGTGAAGCAAATTCCGGCTGAGCCTGCCGCGGAGAATGAGCCGAAGGGCCATGGCTGGGTTTGGGTGCTCCTGGTTCTGATCGTTGTGGCCGCGGTGATCACCTATCGAATGCGCTCGCGGGGCGAAACGGGGACGAAGAATGCGAGTGGCGACCAGCTGGTCTCCGTGGGAGTGGCTGCGGTGCGGAGAGCCGACATGCCCTACTATCTGACGGGCCTCGGATCGGTCACCGCATTCAATACCGTCACCGTGCGCACTCGCGTGGATGGCCAGATCATGAAGATCTATTTTCAAGAGGGACAGTTTGTGCGCGCGGGCGATCCGCTGCTCGAGATAGACCCCCGGCCCTATCAGGTGGCGCTCGATCAGGCTGAGGGACAGCTGGCAAAGGACGTGGCAACGCAAAAAGACGCCCAGATTGACCTGGGGCGCTACCAGCAGCTCTGGCAGGAGGGCGTCATCCCGCGGCAGCAGGTGGATACGCAACAGGCCCTGGTCGGCCAATACGACGGAGCCATCCAGTCGGACAAGGCGCAGATCGAGAATGCAAAGCTGCAATTGAGCTATTGCCATATCGTTTCGCCGATTGACGGGCGAATCGGGCTGCGCCTGGTGGACCCCGGCAACATCGTTCACGCCACGGACACGAATGGCATGCTCGTGATCACACAGGTGAAGCCAATCGCTGTCATCTTCACGCTTCCGGAGGACGATTTGCCCCAGGTGGTATCGGAGATGCACCGCCAGACGCTTTCCGTGGAAGCCTACAGCCGCGATGACAATACGAAGCTGGCTTCGGGGAAGCTGCTGACGCTCGACAACCAGATTGACCAGACCACGGGCACCATCAGGCTGAAATCGCAGTTCGATAACGACAACCTCATGCTTTGGCCCAACCAGTTCGTGAATGTGCGCCTGTACCTAAGCGTCCGCCGAGGCGCCATCGTGGTCCCGTCGGCCGCCGTGCAGAAGGGCACGCAGGGGGCATTTGTTTACATCGTGGGAAGCGACAACAAGGCCGATGTGCAGCCCGTGCAGGTGGATTTCAGCGAGGGGAATGTTTCCGCGATTCGCGAGGGCCTGCGCGTGGGCGAGCAAGTGGTGATTGACGGAGCGGACAAGCTCCAGCCCGGAGCCGCGGTGGTCCCGCATGCGATCAATCCGAACCAGGCTGCCGGCGGTAACGCTTCTTCCGAGCTGCACCCGTGAATCCCTCCCGGCCATTCATCCTCCGGCCGGTGGCCACGGCTCTCCTGATGGTAGGAGTGGTTCTGGCAGGCGGCGTAGGCTATCTCCAGCTCCCTGTTTCTGCTCTGCCGCAGGTGGACTATCCGACGATCCGCGTGCTGACTTTCTATCCCGGAGCAAGCCCCGATGTAATGGCCTCTTCGGTTACCACTCCTCTGGAGCGCCAGTTCGGAGAGGTCCCGGGGCTGGCGCAAATGACCTCGACAAGCTCTTATGGCGGCTCGCTCATCACGCTGCAGTTCGATTTGAAGGAAGATATTGATGTGGCCGAGCAGGAAGTGCAGGCCGCCATCAACGCCGCCACTACCTATCTTCCACGGGACTTGCCAGACCCTCCCGTCTACAGCAAAGTGAATCCCGCGGACACGCCCGTCCTTACGCTGGCGCTTACTTCGGAAACCCTGCCACTTGAGAAAGTAGAGGACTACGCGGACACCAACCTGGCGCAGAAGATTTCGCAGTTGTCCGGCGTCGGTCTGGTGACGATCAGCGGCGGGCAGAAGCCGGCCGTGCGCGTTCGCGCCAATCCGACCGCGCTGGCTTCCTACGGGCTGAGCCTTGAGGACCTGCGCACAGCGCTTGGCGCCGCCAACGTGGACCAGGCCAAGGGCAATCTGCAAGGTCCGCGGCAATCCTTCACCATTGAGGACAACGACCAGCTTCTTTCCGCCGCCAATTACCGCCCTCTGATCATCGCCTACCGGAACGGCGGGCCGGTGCGGCTTTCGGACGTGGCCGAGGCGGTGGATGGCGCGGAAAATGATGCTCAGGCCGCATGGAAGAACGCGAAGCCAGCCGTTATTCTGAATATTCAGCGGCAGCCGGGGACGAACATCATTGGCGTGGCCGATCGCGTGAAAGACCTGCTGCCTCGCCTGCAGGCCTCCCTGCCGGCTTCCATTCGGGTGACCACCCTCACCGACCGCACCACCACCATCCGCGCTTCGGTGAAGGACGTGCAATTCGAGCTGCTGCTGACCATCGCCCTGGTGGTGATGGTCATGTTCCTCTTTCTTCGCAGCGTCCCGGCCACGATCATTCCCAGCGTGGCGGTGCCGCTTTCGATCATCGGGACGTTCGGCGTGATGTATCTGGCCGGCTACAGCCTGGACAATCTTTCGCTGATGGCGCTCACCATTTCCACCGGCTTCGTGGTGGACGACGCGATCGTCATGATCGAGAACATCACACGGTTCATCGAAGGCGGAGATTCGCCGCTGCAAGCGGCGCTGAAGGGCTCCGGGCAGATCGGATTCACGATTCTATCCCTGACCGTCTCGCTGATCGCCGTGCTCATTCCCCTGCTCTTCATGGGCGATATTGTGGGGCGGCTATTCCGGGAATTCGCGGTGACGCTTGGCGTGACCATCCTGGTCTCGGCCTTTGTCTCGCTGACGCTTACGCCCATGATGTGCGCCCGGCTGCTCCACCATGAGGACAGCGCGAAGCACAACCGCCTCTACCGCGCCTCGGAGCGGGGCGTGAACCGGCTCATCCAGTGGTATGGCAAAACGCTCCAGGTTGTGCTGCGCCATCAGACGGCCACGCTGGTGGTCACGGTCGGCACGCTCGCTCTGACCATCCTGCTCTACTACTATGTTCCTAAGGGCTTCTTTCCCGTGCAGGATACGGGCGTGATTCTCGGCATTTCCGATGCGCCGCAGTCCATCTCCTTCTCCGCGATGGCCGAACGCCAGCAGGCTCTTGCCGCCGTCATTTTGAAGGACCCTGATGTCGTGAGCCTCTCCTCTTTCATCGGCGTGGACGGCACGAACATGACGCCGAACAGCGGCCGGCTGCAGATCAATCTCAGGCCGCGCGATGATCGGAAGGCCACTGCCTCCGAAATTATCCGCCGCCTCGAGCCCCAATTGGCGAAGGTGGAGGGGATCACGCTGTTTATGCAGCCGGTACAGGACCTGACCATCGAGGATCGCGTCAGCCGGACGCAGTATCAGTATTCGATCGAAGACGCCAACGCCGACGAGCTTTCGCAATGGGCGCCGAAGCTGGCGGATTCCATGCGCGCGCTGCCGCAGTTGCGCGACGTCGCCACCGACCAGCTCGACCACGGACTCGAAGCGAAGCTCGCAATTGACCGGGACACCGCGGCTCGTCTGGGAATCCTGCCTGCAACGATTGACAATACGCTGTATGACGCATTCGGACAGCGGCAGGTCTCGACAATCTTTACGCAGCTGAATCAATACCATGTCGTTCTCGAGGTGGATCCGCGCTTCCGCCAGAATCCCGCCGCGCTGGGGAACATCTACGTGCGGTCGGCCAGTGGGACGGAGGTTCCCCTCGGCGCTTTCTCACACATTGAACAAAAGACCGGGGCGCTGGCGGTCAACCACCAGGGGCAATTCCCCGTGGTGACGCTGTCATTCAATCTGGCCCCTGGAGTTTCTCTGGGCCAGGCGGTGAACGCGATCGAGGAGGCGACGCGGAAGGTTGATTTGCCGCCTTCGATCCACGCCAGCTTTCAGGGCATGGCGCGGGCGTTTCAGGCTTCGCTCGCGAATGAGCCGCTGCTGGTCCTGGCCGCCATCGTGACGGTCTATATCGTCCTCGGCGTGCTCTACGAGAGCTACATTCACCCGGTTACGATTCTCTCGACGCTGCCCTCGGCCGGGGTGGGCGCCATTCTGGCTCTGCTTATCACTCGGACGGACTTTTCCGTGATCGCGCTGATCGGCATCATCCTGCTGATCGGCATCGTGCAGAAGAACGCCATCATGATGATTGACTTCGCTTTGGATGCCGAGCGCAAGGAGGGGAAGCTGCCGGGCGAGGCGATCTATCAGGCCTGCTTGCTGCGCTTTCGTCCCATCATAATGACCACCATGGCGGCGCTTCTCGGCGGTGTTCCCCTGGCGCTCGGAACCGGCACAGGGTCGGAACTGCGCCGCCCGCTGGGCATCAGTATCGTTGGCGGGTTGCTCTTCAGCCAGGTTCTCACGCTGTACACAACTCCGGTAGTGTACTTGGCCTTCGATCGTCTGGCGAAGCGGCTGGGACGAGTTCGGAGCGGTGAACTCTCTGAATCTCAGGCGACCGCGGACTGAGGCGGACTGCGGGCGGCATCCATGAACATCTCCGAGCCATTTATTCGCAGGCCGGTGGCCACGTCGCTGCTGACCGCCGCCATTGTGCTCGCGGGAGCGATTGCCTACCGGTATCTGCCGGTAGCGCCCTTGCCCGAGGTGGAATTTCCAACCATCTCCGTGCAGGCCAATCTTCCCGGGGCCAATCCGGAGACGATCGCCTCCGCGGTGGCCACCCCGCTCGAGCGCCAGTTCGGAAGGATCGCCGGCGTCACCGAAATGACCTCAACGAGCCTCGGTGGCTCAACGACAATCACGCTGCAGTTTGATCTCAGCCGCAACATTGACGCCGCCGCCCGCGACGTCCAGGCCGCCATCAACGCCGCTTCCGGAGAGCTTCCCACGAATCTGCCCAGCCTGCCGACCTACCGGAAGATCAATCCGGCCGACGCGCCGATTTTGATTCTCGCGGTCCGCTCGAGCGTGATGCCGCTCAGCCACGTGTACGACCTCTCCGATTCCATCATCGCGCAGAAGCTTTCTCAGGTAGAGGGGGTGGGCCAGGTGTTTGTCGGCGGCAGCGCGCGGCCCGCCGTGCGCGTGGAATTGAATCCGGCCACGCTGGCCAACTACGGCATCGGCCTCGAGGACGTAAGGACCGCGTTGGGCGAGGTCAACTCGAATGAGCCGAAGGGAGCCGTCGCGGACAGCATCGAACGCTGGACCATCGAGGACAACAGCCAACTCTTCGACGCCGATCACTACCGGGCCGTAATCGTGGCCTATCACAATGGCGCGCCCGTCCGCCTCGGCGACATCGCCCAGGTACATGATGCGGTCGAGGACATTCGCGTTGCCGGGCTGCAAAACAGCAAGCCGTGCGTCGTGGTCATTGTCAACCGCCAGCCGGGCGCCAACATTGTCGGAACGGTGGACCGCGTGCGCGCCCTTCTGCCGGAGGTGCAGGCCTCGATCCCGGCGTCGGTCGAATTGGCGGTGGCTTCGGATCGCACGACCACCATCCGGGCCTCGGTGCGGGACATTCAGATCACCTTGCTGATCACCGTGGTGCTTGTGGTGCTGGTGATCTTCGTTTTTCTACGCAATGTGCGGGCCACGCTGATCCCCGCCGTGGCTGTACCGGTCTCGCTGATCGGCACCTTCGGCGTGATGTACCTGCGCGGGTATTCGGTGGATAACCTGTCGCTGATGGCCCTGACGATTTCCACCGGTTTCGTGGTGGATGACGCCATCGTGGTGATTGAGAACATCATGCGGTACCACGAGGCCGGCCTTCCGCCCTACGAGGCGGCCCTGCGCGGATCCCGCGAGATCGGCTTCACCGTGGTCTCGATGAGTCTCTCCCTGATTGCCGTCTTCATTCCGATCCTGATGATGGCGGGAATCGTGGGCCGGCTGTTCCGCGAATTTGCGGTCACGCTGAGCGTGGCCGTGCTGATGTCGCTCTGCATCTCGCTGACGGCGACGCCAATGCTGTGCGCCAAGTTCCTGCGGCCGGTGAAAAAAGAGGGCCACAACTGGATCTATCGCCTGAACGAGAGATGGTTCTCCAAATTGCTGGCGGGATACGACCGCGGGCTTCGCTGGGTGCTCGACCATCAGCCGTTGACGCTCGGGATCACGCTGGCCACGGTCGTCCTCAACGTGGCCCTCTACTATTACGTACCCAAGGGATTCTTCCCCCAGCAGGATAACGGCACGATTAACGGGTCGATCCAGGCGTCGCAGGACATCTCCTTCGACGCGATGCGCGTGAAGCAGAAACAGTACAGCGACATCGTGATGGCCGATCCCGCCGTCGCCAGCGTGGTCACCTTCGTGGGGGGAACGGGCGGCACGACCAACAACGGCCGGATGTATATCGCGCTGAAGCCGCTTTCGGAGCGGAAGGTGAACGCGGGCCAGGTGATTGACCGCTTGCGCAAAAAGCTCGCGATCGTCCCCGGCGCCACGCTCTATCTACAGGCCAACCAGGACATTCGCGTGGGCGGCCGGGCCAGCAATTCGCAGTATCAATACACACTCGAGAGCGAGGACCTCGCGGCGCTGGATACGTGGGCGCCCCGCATGCTGGAAAAGCTCAAAACGCTGCCGCAGCTGCGCGATGCCTCGACCGACCAGCAGGACAAGGGGCTGCAGGCACGCCTTGTGATTGACCGCGACACGGCCTACCGCCTGGGCCTCGACGCCGCCACGATTGATAACACCCTCTACGATGCCTTCGGCCAGCGTCAAGTCTCGACCGTCTTCACCCAGTTGAACGAATACCATCTGGTGATGGAGGTGGATCCGGCGTATCAGCAGAACCCCGATTCTCTGCGGTCCATCTATGTGCGCTCGACGAATGGCACCTCCGTGCCGCTGAGCGCCTTCACGCATTTCGTTCCCGGCACTACGGCGCTTGCCGTCAACCACCAGGGCCAGTTTCCGGCCGTGACGCTTTCCTTTAATCTCGCTCCGGGCGTCGCTCTCGGGCAGGCCGTGGACGCGGTCAACGCCGCGGAGCGGGAGGTCGGCTTGCCGGCTTCGATTCACGCTACGTTTCAGGGCACAGCGCAGGCGTTTCAGACCTCGCTGCGGAACGAGCCGCTGCTGATTCTCGCGGCGCTCATCGCCGTCTATATCGTCCTGGGCATGCTCTATGAGAGCTATATCCATCCCGTGACGATCCTTTCGACGCTTCCTTCCGCCGGAGTGGGCGCCATCCTGGCGCTCCTGCTCTGCCGGATGGATTTGAGCGTGATTGCCATCGTGGGCATCATCCTGCTCATCGGCATCGTGAAGAAAAACGCGATCATGATGATTGATTTCGCGCTCGACGCGGAGCGCAGGGAGGGGAAGCCGCCACGCGATGCGATCTATGAGGCGTGCCTGCTCCGCTTCCGCCCCATCATGATGACAACGATGGCTGCGCTGCTCGGCGCCCTGCCTCTGGCCCTCGGCACCGGGACGGGATCAGAGCTTCGCCAGCCGCTCGGCATCAGCATAGTCGGAGGGCTCATCGTCAGCCAGATGCTCACGCTCTTCACCACGCCGGTTGTCTATCTCTATATGGACCGCCTGCGCCCGCGATGGGCGCGCCGCAGGAGGCTGGCCGTTCGCGAGCCCGACGCGCCGGTCGCTACGGGCCCCACGGATTATCTGCCCGGCTCACTCTCTCGCTAGGAGCGGTGATTCGTTCGGGCGAAACAGGCCCACGGGCGCATCGGCCAAAAGCGCCCGGACTAGTAACCAGGCGGAGGGATGAACCCGCCCAATTCACGCTCCATTAAATCTGCGAATGTAATCGGTGTGGCATCCTCGCCGTACGGTCCCATGATTTGAATCCCGACGGGCAAGCCTGCGCTGGTTCGCCCGACGGGCGCGACGGTAGCCGGGCAGCCAGTCAGAATGGCGGGGCCAATCCAGTTTAAAACTTCCATATAATTTCGTGGCCCCGCAGCCGTGGCAATCAAGCGCTGTTCTTGCGGCTGGCTGTGATCGTGAGGGAACGCCGGCGTGAATGCGACGGGCGAGAGGAAGACGTCCACGTCATTGAAATAAGCCTGCCAGTGCGCCCGGAATCCCAGTCGCCGCAGGTTCTCCGTTTGCCAACGCGGGAACGACGAGAGAGCCTGGGACTCCGCGGGGCCTGCAATCTTCCCAAATTGTTGTCGCAGCGCTTGCTGAGCTTCCGGGGAAGACATGACGATGAAGAACGCGAACAGCAGATACCGGTAAGTCTCCAATAATGCCGATGGCTGAAGCCCTGCGGGCCATCCGGGGTTCATTTGGGCGCCCGCGCGCCCCAGGTTCTCGAGAGCCTTTTCCAATGTGGCTTTTACGTCAGGCGCGGGAGGCGAGATCGGGTCGTCGAGAACATAGCCGACGCGAAAATCCTTCAGGCTGTGGCCGCGTGCTGGAGGCAGCTCCCATTTCCAAGCCTTGGCGTCCCAGCCGTCCGGCCCTCCCAAGATCTTCAACGCCGCCAGCAGATCGTTCGCACTTCGCGCCATGGGCCCGGCTACGGCCAACAACGTTGAGAATCCCGGAGGAGTTGGGATGCCACCCGGCTGATGCCCGCGCAGGCTCACGATGTCCAGCGTGGGCTTATGTCCGTAGATTCCGCAGAAATGTGATGGCACGCGTATCGAGCCGCCGATATCGCTGCCGACGGTTAGATAGCCGAGCCCGGCGGCGATCGCGGCGGCGCTTCCTCCCGAGGATCCACCCGGAGTTCTCTGCAAATCCCACGGGTTGTTCGTCGTTCCATAAATCGGATTGGAAGACTGCCAGTCACTAAGATTGACGGGGACGTTAGTGGCGCCGATCAGAACTGCTCCCGCACTCAATAAGCGCTCCACGACCGCGGAGTTCTGCTGCGCCTGCGAATCCTTGAATGGGGCCAAGCCCCAGGTACATGGCTGGCCCGATACAGCAAAGCTCTCCTTGATGTTGATGGGGACTCCGTGGAACACGCCGAGAGGTTCTTTTCGGGCCACGGCCTCGTCCGCCTTCCGGGCTTGGGCCAAGGCTTCCTCTTTTAACAGATAGGCGAATGCGTTGAGCGCGGGATTGTAACGCTCGATTCGCTGAAAAATGTGGCGCGTCAGCTCTACGGAAGAAATCCGTCTCTTCCGAATGGCCTCGGCCGCTTGCAACGCCGAAGCAAACTCAAGCGCAAGGGAAGGATGGCCGGAGGAAAATGCCGCCGTGGCGGAGTCCATGTTACCTCCTGTAAGTGGTTGAGGACCTATTTGACAGTCGGGTCCGTCTTTACGTCGTGGTCCATGAATTCGAGGAAGAATCCCTGGGGGTCCGAGATGAAGAAAGAGCGCACCGTCGGCGTGATGAAAACGGGCGCGTCCGAGGGGCTCAGCGTGTGCAGATGAGCCGCCTTGACGCGCTGGACGATCACATCGTCGTCTTTCACCATGAACAGGAAATGCGCCGCCCCGGGGTCCTGAAAATACGGGCGCTTGAAATGCTTGTTGTGATGCCTGTATTCGATGAGATCGAGGATCACAGGAGAGCCAGGGACCATGGCCATGGCCATCCGGAACTGTTCCTGGATGCCCGTCAGCTTTTCGTACGCCGCGTCGCCCATCCACGTTGGACTAACCCAAAAGTGGAGGTCGGGGCCGACCAGGCTCCGGTACAGGCGGCAGGTGGTTTCGAGATCGTCAACCACGATGGCGACGCGCGCGCCGAGAATCTTGCTGCCGGGCGCGGCCGTCGTGGGCGGGGCGGGCGTCTGCTCGATCAATTCAACCGGGTATCCGTCGGGATCGCGCACCATCACCGCGCGGATCTTTCCGGTCAAGCCCGGCCAGCCGGACAGTTCGACGGGATTTCCGCCGGCGGTGATGACAGGGAAGCGTTCGCCCTTCAGCAAGGCCAGAGTCTTATCGAGATCGGTCACGGTGAGTTTCAGGTAGGAGGCGCCCGGATCGCTCAATGGCGGATCGAATGGATACGACGGGATTCCCTTGATTTCGATGGCCTCGATGGTCATTTCGACGCCGCCCGGCGCCGCGGTCCCCTGAATGGGGAGGAGAGCGGCGCGGCTGGTCGCGTCGTAGGGATTCGAAGGGCCCTGGGCAAGCTCCGCAAGCTCCTGCAGTCCGCGATGCACGCTGAAGGGACGAGGCTGATCGCGCGTG
>JAJXZD010000034.1 GCA_021780215.1 Acidobacteriota bacterium | reverse complement strand
GCCGACAGCATCGGCAAGATCATCGAGGTGATTGACGATCTGGCCGAGCAGACCAATCTGCTGGCGCTGAATGCCGCCATTGAAGCCGCGCGCGCCGGAGAGCACGGCCTCGGCTTCGCAGTGGTCGCCGAGGAAGTGCGCAAGCTGGCGGAAAAATCCACGCAATCCACCAAGGAAATTTCCGAGCTGATCCAGGGCATTCAGAAGGAAGTGCGCCAGGCAGTGGAAAACATGGAGAGCAGCACGGCGATGGTGCAAGACGGCCTGCTGTTGAACAAAGACCTGGGCCTCGCACTCGACAAGATCTCCGACGTGGTCTCCGAAGTCTACAAGTTTTCCCAGGAAATCGGCGCGGCCACCATGGAGCAATCAAGCGGCTCGGCGCAGATCGCCAAGGCCACCGGCCGGCTAACCGAAATCACCCAGGAGATCAGCTCCTCCGTCGAGGAGCAGGCCTCCGGGGCGCAGGCCGTGGTGCGCGCGATGGAGCGGATGCGGGAGCTGGTGCAGCAATCCACCTCGAGTTCGACCGAACTGGCCGCAGCCGCCGAGCAGATGACCAAGCTTTCCCGCGTCCTGCTCGAATCCATGGATCGCTTTAGTATTGACGATGGGTATAAGGACGCCCGGTCTTCCGCCGCGCGCCGCCGGCCTCCCGCACCGGAGCGCCCAGGGGCACTGGAATACGCCGGAGCGGCCCGGTCCTGACCCTCCGGGGTGGAACAGGCATGGAAAAGGAACTTCAGGTCGTCGGATTGCGGGTCGGGCGGGAAACCTTCGGGCTGCCCATATCGATCGTCCGCGAAATTATCCGTGTTCCAGATATCACCTCCGTGCCGAACGCACCGGACTATATCGAGGGGGTCATCAACCTGCGGGGGCGGATCATCCCTATCGTGGACTTGCGCAAGCGGTTCGGGGACGCGTCGCCCGAAACAAATAAGAGGAACCGCGTGGTTGTAGTCGAACTGGGAGCGCGCGCGTTTGGCCTGATCGTGAATTCGGCGTCGGAGGTCCTGCGGATTCCGCCATCGGAGATCGAGGAGCCCGGCAATGTGTTTCCGGAAGGCGAACTCGACTACGTGACCGGCGTTGGAAAACTGAACGGGCGGCTGGTCATCCTGCTGAACGCGGAACGGATCCTGCAGCGCGGTGAACTGCGGCGGCTCGACGAGGTGGCCGATCTAACCGCGGACATGCCGGCGGCTCCAGCGGGACGCGCGCGCTAGGCGGAGCACCATCGAGGAGCGAATGTCCACCACCCTGACGCAGGTGCCACTCACCGAGGCGGAGCTGAAACTCCTGCAAACCCTGGTGTACCAGGAATGCGGGATGTACTTCGACGAGCGGCGGGCGCATTTCCTGCGCGACCGCCTGCAACGGCGGCTGAGAGTCTGCCAGATGGACTCGTTCTACGCCTACTACCGGCTGCTGACCAGCCGGGAAGGCAAGCAGGAACTGACCGCTCTGCTCGAAAACCTGACCGTCAATGAAACGAGTTTCTTCCGCATCCGCCCGCAGCTCGATCTTTTCCAGAAAGTCATTCTCGAAGAGACATTGAAGCGGAAGCAGGAGCGGCGAGATTGGGCGCTTCGCATTTGGAGCGCCGGCTGCTCGACGGGACAGGAGCCGTACACGCTGGCCATGCTGGTCTGCGACGCGATGGCCTACTATTACCTGCGGAACCCCCTGCCCTTTGAGATGCCCACGCCGAAGCCGCTGATTCCGCCGCCCTGGAAGGTCGAGATACTGGCTTCGGACATCAACTATTCGGCCCTGCTGGCCGCGCAGCAGGGCCTCTACACCGAGCAGCAGATGGACGCGGTCGAGTACACCACCCGGCTGCGCTATTTCGACAAGGTCGGCGATAAATACACCATCAAGCCTGCGCTGAAGAGCCTGGTGCAGTTCGATTTTCACAACCTGAAGGCCGAATTCCTGCCGCGCGGCAACGACATGATCTTCTGCCGCAACGTGATGATCTATTTCGACGAGGCGGAGCAGAAGCGCCTGATTGACAAATTCCACCGCTGCCTCCAGCCCGAGGGCTATCTCTTCGTCGGCCACGCGGAAAGCCTGTTCGGGCTGACCAGCAAATTCCACATGATTCACCAGAACAACGCCACCGTATATCAGCGGATCGAGACCGCCCCGTGACCTTCCCTTCTGACGACCACGGCGCCGAGCTCCGCGAGCTCTTCTTCGAGAGCTCCGAGGAGATCCTCCAGGCGATGAACGAGGCCGGCCTGGCGCTCGAGCAGAATCCCGGCGACCCCGGGCAGCTTCGGCATGTCCGGCGGACCGTGCACACCCTCAAGGGCGATTCGGCGGCCTGCGGTTTCCGCGAATTGAGCGAGCTGGCCCATGAACTCGAGGACGTGCTCACCCCCGAACTGGCCCAGCAAAACGCCGCGCTGACCGCCGAGGTGATCCTCACCGCTGCTGACACCTTCCACGAAATGCTCGCGGCGTACCGCGATCATCTGCAGCCTCCCGCGGGAGAGGCCTTGCGCGAGCACATTCGCAAGCTGCTGGGCAAGCCCGTCTCGCCGAAGGAGGATTCTCCGGCCGAGGCCAAGTTCGAGTGGACGGAATATGAGCGGCTGCTGATCGCGGAGGCGCTCCAGCGCGGCGAGACCGTTTACAACATCGCCCTGCATCTTGACCCGGAAGCGATCCTCCCTGCCGCGGCCTTCGAACTGGCGCGTAAGGCGCTCGAAGCGGCCGGCAAGATTCTGGCAATACGCCCGGAACGAGGAGACTTGGCCAGCGAGGCTCGCATGATGGAGGCCGCTCTGGTGAGCGCGGAACCGGCCGAGGCGATTCGCCGGCGCTGCCAGGTTCCCTCCATTGTGGGAAAGATTTTCGTCACCCTGGTGGCCGCGCAGGAACCGGCGACGCGGGACCTGCTGGAAATCCTGATCGAGTCCGAGGCCGCCGCCATTTCCGCCGGGATCAAGTCCGGGGTTGCAAGCGCCCCATCCGACGAGGACGCGCGCGAGGCGGGGCAATCCAGCGGGCTCGCGCATGCCGCTGAAAACAGTTTGCGGGTGGACGCCGGACGGATTGATGCCGTCCTGAACCTGGTGGGCGAGCTGATTATCGGCCGGTCCATGCTGCAACGAGCTGTGACTGAATTCGAGCAGAGCCATCCGAAGGATGCGCTGCGGGGAAGATTTTCCGACGCGCTCTCCTTCCAGTCGCGCGTGCTCGGAGAACTGCAAAAATCGGTGATGAAAATCCGGATGGTTCCGGTCGAG
Source organism: Acidobacteriota bacterium (assembly GCA_021780215.1). GTDB lineage: Bacteria > Acidobacteriota > Terriglobia > Acidiferrales > UBA7541 > Palsa-295. Next base: position 2,374 of record JAJXZD010000034.1, on the reverse strand, counting down.
CAGCTCTTTCGCCGCCTGCCGCGCGTGGTTCGCGACGTGGCCCGGCTGCGACAGCGGGAGATTGGCCTGGAGCTCGACGGGCGCAACACGGACCTCGACAAAAGCATCCTCGACGCGCTTGCCGATCCTCTGGCACATCTGGTGCGCAACGCCGCTGACCATGGCATTGAATCCCCTTCCGAGCGCCTGGCGGCCGGCAAACCCCCGCGGGGCACGATTCGCCTGAAGGCCTATCACGACGGCGACCAGGTGGTGATCGAGGTATCTGACGATGGCCGCGGCATGGAGCGGGAGCGGATCGTCCGGCGCGCCATCGAACGCGGCATTGTGGGCCAGGACGAAGCTGCGCGGCTGAATGAAGCCGACGTGTTTCAACTGGTGTTTACGCCCGGCCTGACCACGGCCGACGAAATAACGGAAATTTCCGGCCGCGGTGTGGGACTGGACGTGGTGAAGTCGACGATGGAGAGTCTGAAAGGTTCCGTCGAAGTGGTCAGCCGGCCAGGCGCGGGGACGACTTTCCGTCTGCTGGTGCCACTCACGCTGGCCAGCATTCAAGCGCTGCTCTTCCGCGTCGGCGGACGCCTGTACGCGGCGCCGATCCCCTCGGTGGTGGAAATTATCCGCATCGGCGATGAGAAAATTCACCGCGTGGAGGACCGGGAAGTCTTCCAGTTGCGCGAACAGGTGCTGACGCTGGTCCGGTTGGACCGCCTGGGGCGGCCACTTGTGATGGCGGAAGAGGGGCACCGGGGCCAGCGCGTGTTCGTGATCGTGATTGCGGCCGGTGGCCGGCGCTTCGGGCTGGCAGTAGACAGCCTGATCGGAGAGGAAGAGCTGGTCATCAAGGCGCTTGAGGACCAGTTGGTGGCTTCGCCGCTGCTAAGCGGCGCTTCGATCCTGGGTGACGGCACCGTGGTACTGATTCTGAACATTCCGGCAGTGGTCTCCCATTTATCGCGCATTCCGGCGCTGGGGGCGACAGCATGAGCGCGAAGATCCGCGTGCTGGTGGTGGACGACTCCGCCCTGATGCGCAAGCTGATCCCGCAGATTCTGCGCGATGACCCCTCGATCGAAGTGGTAGGAACGGCGATGGACGGGCTGATCGGACTGCGCAAAATCGAGGAGCTGCGGCCGCATGTGGTGACGCTCGACATGGAGATGCCGCGCATGGACGGGATGGAAATGCTGCGGCAAATTACCCGCAAGCATCGTGTGCCGGTCCTCATCGTGAGCGCGCACACGGCGGAAGGCGCATCGCTGACGCTGAAGGCGCTGGCGCTGGGCGCGTTCGATTTCGTCACCAAGCCGCGCGACGCAGCCTCCGGACACCTGGCGCAGATTGCCTCGGAACTAGGCCTGAAGATCAAGACGGCAGTTGCCTCGGGCGCCCCGCGGATCGTGATGACCGTGCCGTCGGCGAGGCCGAAGTCGGCGCGGCACTCCACGGCGTTGCGCGCGCCCTCGCGCATTGTGGCCATCGGCGTTTCCACTGGCGGCCCCAACGCGCTCCAATATCTCTTCTCCCAACTCCCGGAGGATTTTCCGGGGGCCCTAGTGGTAGTCCAGCATATGCCGGAAGGATTCACGGAGATGTTCGCGCAGCGGCTGCACGAATGCTCGCCCATCGAGGTGAAAGAGGCCCAGTCCGGGGATCTCCTGGAGGCAGGCCGCGCGCTGGTCTGCCCGGGCAACCGGCATATCACCGTGCGCCGCAGGCAGCATGGCGACGTCGCAATGCTTCTCGATCAGTCACGCGTCAATGGCCACCGGCCCTCTGCGGATGTCCTTTTCAAATCCGTCGCCCGCGAGTTCGGGAACAAGGCCGTGGGCGTGCTGATGACCGGGATGGGAGACGACGGTGCGGACGGCTTGGGGGCGATCCAGGAGGCCGGCGGAATCACCATTGCGCAAAGCCCGGACACATGCGTCGTGGACAGCATGCCCCGTTCCGCCATCGAGCGAGGATTCGTATCCCGCGTGGTTTCTCTGCCGGGACTCGCCGCAGTGTTGCAGTCGGTATGCGCTTCCGGCGCGCCCGCGGAGGCGCCAACAGCGGCACCCTCCGCCGGCTCATTGGTGGGGGAGGGATCGCTTCGAAGGAGATCGCCATGAAACTATTTGAGACATTGACGCGAAGAGACAACCAGCCGGTCCGCTATTTGGTGGTGGACGACTCGGTCTTCGCCCGTAAGAGCCTGGCCAAAATGATCGAATCCTTTGGCGGGCAACTGGCGGGGGAAGCCGGCGATGGCTGCACGGCCATCACCGAATATGAACGCACCCGGCCGGACATCGTCTTGATGGACATCACCATGCCGCAAATGGAGGGCATCGAAGCGGTGGAGCGGATTGTCCAGCAGCATCCGGAC
>JAJXZD010000155.1 GCA_021780215.1 Acidobacteriota bacterium | reverse complement strand
ACCTCGCCCTCATCGCCGGTGCGCAAATCGAGGAAGATGGCGCGTGGCGCGACGTGATTGCCCTGGCCGAGTGCCTCCACGCGGATGTGTATGACGAGCCAATTCCCTCGCGGTGGGCCTTTCCACGAAATCACCGGCTGTTTCGCGGGGGATTGCTGCCCGCGCAAAAGCCGCTGGCGGACCAGCTCGCTCGCTACGACACAGTCATCGTGTTGGGCGCCCCCGTTTTCCTCTATTACGCCTATGTTCCCGGCCATGCCATCCAGCCGGGCACAAGGCTGTTTCAGATCACCAATTCGCCGCAGGATGCCTCCGGGGCGCTGGCCGGAACCGCCATTGTGGGCGATGTCGCCGCCGCCACGCGCTATCTTGCCAACCGCGTCAAGCCCTCCGATCGCAACGTCCCGGCGCGCAGCTCTCCGCCGGAACCGCCGCCCGATTACCCCATGACGCCCGCCTATCTCTTCAACGTGCTGAACCGGATTCTGCCCCGCGATGCCATCATTGCCGAGGAGTGCCCTTCGTCGAAGGGAGACCTGGACCGCTACGTACAGCTCGGCGAGCCGGGATCATTCTATTCGGTGCGCAGCGGAATTCTCGGCTTCGGACTGCCGGCGGCTGTGGGACTGCAGCTCGCCCGGCCAGACCGCCGCGTGATCTGCACGGTAGGCGACGGCTCCGCGCAATATTCCATCCAGGCGCTTTGGTCCGCGGTGCAATCGAAGGCCCCCGTAATCTTCGTGGTGGTGCGCAACGGAAATTACTCGGCCCTCAAAGGATTTCGCGAGTTCACACAGGTGGGAAAGAATGTGCCGGGAATCGATATTCCCGGCATTGATGCGGTGCTGCTGGCGCGCGGTTATGGCATGCCGGCCCGCGAAGTGGACCGCCCTGAGGATCTTGAGCCGGCCTTGCGGGAAGCCCTCGCTTCCGATGGCACCTGTCTGGTGAGCGTAAACGTGCGCGAGGGTGGGCAGAAGACGATGGGCATGGACCAATCGGTGAACCCGCCAAACTACGGCTGAAAAACGAGCGGTTTCCGCGGGGAAGACAAGCGCGTCATTGCGCTGGCCGCTTTTGTTTTTCGATCTCTTCGATCGCGATATGAAACCCGGTGTTGGCCGCCGGGACACCGGCGTAAATTGCCGTCTGAAGCAACAGCTCCTTCAGGTCGCAGGTTTCCATGCCGTGCTCGAGCGCCGCGCGCACGTGCATGCGGAATTCCTCCCAGCGCCCAAGCGATGCCATCATCGCCATCACCAGCAGTCGTCGTGTTCTCCGGTCGAATCCGGGGCGCGTCCAGATGGAACCCCACGCGTAGCGGGTGATGAGGGCCTGAAAATCGCGGTTGAAATCCGTGGCCGAGGCGAGCGAGCGATCCACGTGAGCCTCGCCCAGCACCGCGCGGCGAACCGCGAGGCCGGCGTCAACCGGGTCGGCGGAATCGGCCTTGAATCCAGTTCGAGCCGCGTGCGGGAGAAGAAAATCCAGCAGCGCCGCCGTAAAGGACCGGGGCGCTTCCAGATTCGAAAGATGCGCGGCGGGCAGGTGCACGGCGCGAGCGCCGGGAATCCCTTGCGCCAGCAAGTCGCCATGGCCGGCCCAGGGGGTGGAGATGTCGCGCTCTCCGCAAATCACCAGTGTCGGCACAGAGATCCCGTGCAATTCTCCGGTGTGGTCCATGTCGCGGATGGCCGAGCAGCAACCCGCGTATCCCTCCGGTTTGGTGCCAAGCAGGGTCGCGCGCGTCGTACTGGCCGCGGGATCTTCCTGCGCGATCGTGGCGGGCGAAAAGAACCGCTGGAGGGCCAAGGGCACAATCGCCGCCATTCCTTTTTCGAGCACCAGCCGCCGGCGATCGTCCCAATGCGATTTCGGAATGATGCGCGGCGAGGTGTTGGCGAGGACCAGCCGAGTCAACCGGCTGGGCGCGTGGATCCCGAGCCATTGCCCGATCATGCCGCCCAGGGAGAGACCGCAAAAGCCGAACTGCTGGATGCGCAGGGCGTCGGCGAGCGCCAGCACGTCGCGCCCCAGCATCTCGAGGGAATATTCTCCCGGCGGAGCGTCCGAGGCGCCGTGGCCGCGCGTGTCGTACCGCAGCACCTGAAAATACGGCAGCAATTCGGGAACTTGCGGCGCCCAAAGCCCGTGGTCGGTGCCAATCGAGCTCGAAAGGACAAGCACCGGCCGCCCTTCGTTTCCTTCCAGCCGGTAATAGAGGCGCGTTCCGCCGACGGTGAGGAAGGGCATCGTCAGGGCTTCCTTTCCTTTGAGCCTCGCGGCGCGGGAGCCGCGAGCAGGCGCTGGCGGAGAGTCTCGGCCACGCCCAGATAGGCTTCAGGGCTTTCGAGGTTGCTCAAGACCTGCGGACCGAGGAGAGCTGTCACTTCGGAATTTTCGGCGAGCACGTCGCCCAGCTTGCGGCGCTGCGCCGCGCTACGCCTCACAGCCTCCTCGACGATCTTGTGCGCTACGTCGCGCCCCATCGCCGCGCCCAGCAGCATGGTGACGCGCTCGGCGAACACGGCTCCGCGCGTCGCCTCGATGCCCTCGCGCATCTGCACCACATTCACGTCCAGCCCCTCGGCGGCCTCCGCCATGGAGACGATGGCTGCTCCCATCGCCTGAATCACCGAAGCGACGATGGGCCACTCCGCCTGCCAGCCGCCCACGCCGCGCTCGTGCTCCTGCACCATCGAGGACAAAAAGGAGGCCACCAGCCCGGGAACGCGTTGCGCCGCGGCGAGCGCCAGCGCCGAGGCAATCGGATTATGCTTCTGCGGCATCGTCGATGAGCCGCCCCGCCCTTGCCCGCTCGGCTCCGCCGCTTCTCCCACTTCCCCCTGCATCAGCAGGCTGATGTCGCGGGCCAATTTGCCGAGGCAGCCGGTCAGCACGCCGCACGCCGCCAGCAGCGCCGCCAGACGATCGCGATGCGCGTGCCACGGCGCGTCCGGAAACTCCAGACCCAAATTTTCCGCCAGAGCCTGCCCTACCGCCAATCCTTCTCCGCCAAGCGCGGCCAGCGTCCCGCTTGCCCCGCCGAACTGCACCACCAGCGCCTCTCCAAAGGCCGATTCCAGCCGCATCCGGCTGCGTCGAATTGCCGCGAACCATCCCGCGGCCTTCAGGCCGAAAGTCACCGGCGGGGCCGCCTGCAAAAGCGTCCGCCCGAGCAGGACCGTATTTCTGTGGCGCTCGGAAAGATTTCCCAGGGCAATTTCGAGGCGGGAGAGATCGGCGAGAAGAATGGGCCGCGAACGCTTGAGGAGAAGAATCAGCGCCGTGTCGGCGACGTCCTGGCTGGTTGCGCCCCAATGGACGAACCGAGCGGCTTCCGGATTGGTGTCGCGTACACGTGAGGTCAAAGCCTGAACAAGAGGAATGCCGGGAGTCCCGGCCCGCAGGCTTTCCCGGGAGAGGGCCGCAACATCGAAATGGGGTGCGTGCGCCGCCGTGGCGATTGCCTCGGCAGCTGAGCGCGGCAGGATGCCCGCGCGCGCCTCGGCCCGCGCGAGTGCGGCCTCAAAATCGAGCATGGCCTGCAGGACGGATTCGTCAGAGAAGACATCCGCGAGCGGCCCCGTGGTTCCGAGACTTTCGATCAGCCGCGCCGGCACCCGTTCCTCCTTCCGGCCGTTGGCGAGAGCCGCGCCGTTGGGCGCGCCCGGCCTCGCCGAACCGCCGCACCGTAGTTACACGTCGAAGAAAACGGTCTCTTTCTTGCCGTTCAGATGAAGGTCAAATCGCCACGCGCCCGGCTCGCCCTCGATGGGCTGCGCCAGCAGCGTTGCCCGCCGCGCCTTGGGAACCAGCGCCAGCACGGAATCCTCATTGTTCGCAGGATCTCCCGCGAAATAGATGCGTGTGGCCAGGCGCTTCAGCACTCCGCGGGCGAACACGGAAACTTCCAGGTGAGGCGCCTGGAGGGTATTGCCCGGGCCCGGGCCCGGCACCCGCCCCGGCTTCACTGTCTCGAAAATGCAGATGCCTTCGCTGTTCGTTCCCATGCGCCCGTGGCCGATAAAATCCGGATCGAGGGCCTTCTTCTGCCGGTCGTCCGGATGATTGTACTTTCCCTCGGCGTTGGCCTGCCAGATTTCGATCATGGCATCGTCCACCGGCGCGTTCCGCCCGTCGAGCACCGTACAGACCAGCTTCAAGCGCTCTCCTCGCGTGTCCGGCCCGGCAATCCTCGAGAGGGGACGCGGGGCGGTCAGCCCGATGCGGAAGTAGGGCCCGATCGTTTGCGGAGGCGTCGGCGGCAGCAGCGTCTTCTTACCTCTTGTTTTCAAAGGGCGTCTCCTCCCGGCCGCGCAACACGATGTCGAAACGGAAGCCCAGCGACCAATCCGGCCTGGTGAGGGCCAGATCGAATTTGGAAATCATCCGCTCGCGCGCCTTCGGGTCCCGAACCGAATTGAAGATGGGGTCGAACGGAAACAGCGGATCTCCGGGGAAATACATCTGGGTGATCAGGCGCGTGGCAAACGCGGTTCCAAAGAGCGAAAAGTGAATGTGCGCGGGACGCCAGGCATTCGGATGGTTCTTCCAGGGATACGGTCCCGGCTTGATGGTGGTGAAATGGTAATTCCCCTGAGCGTCCGTGAGCGTGCGGCCGGCCCCGGAGAAGCTCGGGTCGAGCGGCGCGGGATGCTGGTCCACCATATGGGCATAACGCCCGGCGGCGTTGCACTGCCAGATTTCGATCAGAGTGTTGGACACGGTACGCCCGTTGTCATCCAGAACCTTTCCCGACACCGTGATGCGCTCACCCAGCGGTTCGCCCGCGTGCTGGCGCGTCAGATCATTGTCCATCTCACCGATTTCGCCGTGGCCGAAGACCGGCCCGGTGATCTCCGAAAGCGTGTGCGGCAGCACGATGAGCGGCTTGCGCGGCCCGCGCGCCAGCGAGGATTTGTACGGCGGGTAGATATTCCCCGGCTCGTTCTTGGGATCATGCCGGTGGTATGGCGAGAGTATCCGCCCGGACTCCTCACCGTCTCTGGCCGGATGGCCTTCCCCGCGATGCGTCCGCCTGACGGACGCCTTGCCACGGGAAGAACTGGACACCATGATGGAACCCTCCCGAATCACGCCATGGCCCGTCCCGAGCGGCCTTGGCGCAAAAAATCGCCTGCGGTTTTTTCCGTGCGGGGCTGTTCCGCTTTCGAGGTGCGGGTGAAAGAGAATCGCCGAACGAAAGTAATGATTGCTGCTCCCGCCGCGCGGGCTGTTTGCCTAAGCGCAAACGCCGCGCTTTCGAACACTTCTAGTATACACAACTCCGCGGCCGGAGCGGCTCCCTCCGCGCCCCAATCATTTTTGCAGCGCTTCGCGCAGGCGCGTAAAAGTGGTGGAAAGGCACTCCGGCTCGATGCGGGTTTCGCCGACGACGGTCATGAAATTCGTGTCCCCAGCCCATCGCGGCAGCACGTGCAGATGCAGATGGACAGGGATGCCCGCCCCCGCCACGCGCCCCAGGTAGCGTCCCAACTCGTCGAGGCAGCGCCCTTGATAAACCTTCAGCGCCAGCTCGCTCACGCGGTCCTCAACTGATACGGAATCTGTTTAAACGTCACGCCCGCCCGCCGCAGCCGACCCTCTCCAAGCACGCAGCCCTCGCCGAACACCACC
>JAJXZD010000191.1 GCA_021780215.1 Acidobacteriota bacterium | reverse complement strand
CTTGAGGGCCGAAAATTCCGGTTTGAAAACGGGCAGGAGGGTATTGAGAACGGCCGCGATGCAAAAGAACAGGATGAACCACGGCCATTGGATGCGCGCTTTGGTCTTGAGCACAAAGGCGGTCAGGACCGAGATGGGTACAATCCAGAGCGCGCGGGCCAGCTTGACGGTGGTGCCGACCTGCAAGGCGATGGGCCCATACTTGGCTGTTGCGCCCACCACGGAGCTGGTGTCATGAATTGCCAGTGCGGACCATAGCCCGAACTGGGTCTGGCTCAGATGCAGGGCGGACCCAATCGCGGGAAAAAGAAACAGGGCGACGGAGTTGAGGATGAAAACCACGCCCAGGGAGACGGCCATCTCCTCTTCGTTGGCCTCGGCAATGGGGCCGATGGCCGCGATGGCGCTTCCTCCGCAGATGGCCGTTCCCGCGCTGATAAGCAAGGACGGCTTCTTGTCCACTCGAATGAGATATCCGAGACTGAACCCCAGCAGCAGCGCCGCTGTGATGCCCACGGCCGTGTAGAGAAATCCGGAGCGGCCGGCGCGAACCACCTCATGAAGATTCATGCCGAAGCCCAGCCCGATGACCGAAGCCTGCAAGAGAAATTTGGAAAGATTCCGGCTTTCCACGTGGAACGGATGGGCGAGTGAGAGGCCGTAAACAAGCCCGCCCAGAAGGGCGAGCGGAGGAGACACCAATCCGCTGGCACAGAGGATCAGGCCCACGAAAAAAAGTTTCTTGTTCATATGCGGATTGTCCGGCGGAGAAGCGGACCGCGTCCAAGCAGCAATACTAATTTCCAATTAGCCAGACTTATGGCTGGAAACCGCTGTGTGCAGGAAACTTTCCGGGGGCCCGAGAGAGAAGCCGGACGCGTGTCCGCGTAAATTCCCGGAATTGGGCGCTGAGGCCCTGCGGCGCCGGGCTGGTGCGCGAAATCACGGAGAAATGGCGCGTCGCGCGGAGTCCCGTGACCTGCACGATCTTGAGCGCGCCCAGTTGCAATTCCTTGGCGATGGCCCATCGCGAGACGAATCCGACGCCGAGGCCCGCCTCGACCGCTGACTTTATGGCTTCCGTGGAATCCAGGTCCACCACGCTCTTGAATGCCTTAAGCCTGAGGCCGGCCCTTGCCAATGCCGACTCGACGACGCGGCGCGACCCGGAGCCTTGTTCGCGGAGAAGAAGATCCAGAGCCAGAAGCTGCTTGTGGGAGAGGCGGTCAGGCCCGAAGTCGGGCCGGGCGATCAGGACCAGCTCATCCTCCATGAAAGGTTCTGTTCGGAGTTCGCGGCGCCGCGAAGGCCCCTCGATGAGGCCGACGGAGACTTTCCCTTGAAGCAGAAGCCGCACAATCTCATCGGTATTCCCGCTGTAGGGATGAAGCCGCACGTCTGGGTGGATATCGAGGAACGCCCGAATCAAGTGAGGTAGCACGTACTGCGCGATCGTGGTGGATACTCCGATGGCCAGATCTCCGGATAGCCGGCCCTCTTTCGCGGCCAGCTCCTGCTCTGCCTCGGCGAGGAGGGCGGAAACCTTCCGAGCGTAGCGCAGCAGCACCGCGCCCTGTCGGGTGAGCGAGACGCGGCCGGCAGTCCTGTCGAAGAGGCGGACGCCGAGGTCGTCCTCGAGCGCCTTAATCTGCAACGTGACGGCCGGCTGGGTGAGAAAGAGCTGCTCGGCGGCCCTGCGGAAGCTCAGGTGTTCGGCGACAGTGCGAAAGACTTTGAGGCGGAAATTTTCGAGCTGAGCCATCGAGCCATTATCCATCAAATTCGCGCTGGGGCTTAGCCAGGAAACCTTCAGCGCAAAAACCGGACCACCCGATGGCACAAATGCGGAAAGGGCCTTCGGAAGCAGCGTGGGTGGCCGCGCGCCGGGAGAGGTTTAGGATTGTGTGGCGGATAGCGGAGCGGCGGCCTCGATGCCGAGAAGCTTGGCCGCGTTGTGGAGGAGGATCTTGGGGCGGACGGAATCCTTGAGCGGGAGATCGGCGAACTCGCTAAGCCAGCGCTCGGGAGTCATCATGGGGTAGTCGGTCCCGAAAAAGGCTTTGTCCTGGACGAGGGTATTGATGTTGTGGACTGTGGAAGCCGGGAAATACTTGGGTGCCCAACCGGAAAGGTCCATATAGGTGTTGCCCTTGTGGCGCAGGACGGCGAGCTGATCGTCGTGCCAGGGCCATGACGGATGGGCCATGATGATCTGCATCTCCGGAAAGCGGGCCGCGAGATTGTCCATGTAGGGGATCGGTTTGCAATACTCGAGGATGATGCCCCTGCCGCCGGGTGATCCGGCGGCGACGGCGGTGGTCCCCGTGTGGAAAATCACCGGCATCTTATGGCGGATGATAGCCTCGTAGATGGGATAGAAGCGCTCGTTGGTGGGGTCGAAGCCCTGTGCTGCCTGCTGGAATTTCATGCCGCGGAGGCCGAGGTCGGCGCAGCGGTCCACTTCGCGTTCCGCGATTTTGCCCTTCCACGGATCCACGCTGCCGAATCCGATGAAGGTTTGCGGGTATTTTTTCACCCACGCAGCGGTTTCGCCGTTGTCGATTTTCATGCCGGAACGGGTTTCACCGTCCACGTCGAAGATGACCGCCATCATGTCCATGCTCTGATACATCTCGGCCATGTTGTTCGGATCGGTTGTCCATTTGCCAGTGCTGAGGGGCAAGCCGGCCTTGTTGGCGGGACCCCATCCCTGTCTGGCGCGGTCGCCGGTCAGGATATGGACGTGCATGTCAATGGCTTTGAGCACAGAAGCCTCCCGGAATCCGCCGTTCGATCAGGCCGCGAGCGGGACCCCTTTGATGTTTTCGGGAACGTTCATGGCGCTGCAATCGCTGGCGATGCGCAAGGGCGCCTCGGTCTGGGCCTGGACGGCGGCGGGATCGAGACCGGGGGCGAATTCGCGCAGCAGCAGGCCCTCCGGGGTGACCTCGATTAGAGCGAGATCGGTGTAGATGCGCTTGACACAACGCGGGCCGGTAAGCGGCAGCGTGCAAGCCTTCAGGATTTTCGGCTTGCCCTTGTTGGTGACGTGGGTCATGGTGACCCAGACGTTTTTCACGCCGAAGGCCAGATCCATCGCCCCGCCCACACCGGGAACCTTTTCGCCGGGAGTGCGCCAGTTGGCCAGATCGCCATTGCCCGCCACTTCGAGCGCACCGAGAATGCTGTGCGTCAAATGCCCGCCGCGAATCATGGAAAATGACAGCGAATGATCGAAGAACGCGCCGCCGGGCAGCATGGTAACGAATTCCTTGCCGGCGTTGACCAAGTCCACGTCTTCCGTGCCGGGAGCGGCCACCGGGCCCATGCCGAGAATTCCATTCTCGCTGTGAAAGAGAATTTCCTTGTCCGGAGTCAGATAGGACGAAACGATCGTGGGGATGCCGATGCCGAGATTGACGTAGCTGCCATTGGGCAGGTCGCAAGCCACTCGGTAAGCGATGCCGTCGCGTGTGAGTTTCATGGTTTCTCTCTTATTTCGGGCCGGTGATTTCGACCAGCTTAGGGTGACGCGCAATGTGGACCACTCGGTCCACGAAAATTCCCGGAGTATGAACGTCCTCCGGATCAATGCCGCCGACGGGAACAAGTTTGTCCACTTCGGCGATGGTCATCTCGGCCGCCGTGGCCATCACCATGTTGAAATTGCGCATCGCCTTCCGGAAGGCGAGATTGCCGAGGCGGTCGCCACGGTGCGCGCGAATGAAGGCAAAATCGGCGCGCAACGGCTTTTCGAAGACGTACTCGCGGCCGTCAATCACCCGTGATTCCTTGCCCTTGGCCAGCTCCGTGCCGGCGGCCGTGGGCGTGAAAAATCCGCCGAGTCCGGCGCCGGCGGCGCGGATGCGCTCTGCCAACGTCCCTTGCGGCACCAACTCGAGTTCGACCTGGCCTTTGAGATACAGTTCCTGGAAGGCGATCGCTCCCGGATTACACGGAAAGGAGGCCGTCAGCTTGCGAATGCGGCCGTCCTTGATAAGGCCTCCGAGGGCCCAATCACCGGCGCCCGCGCCGTTGTGAATGATGGCGAGATTCTTGGTCCCTTTCTGGCGCAGGGCCTCCAGCAATCGGCCCGGCAGTCCCGGATCACCAAACCCGCCCAGCATGATGGTGGCTCCGTCAGGAACGCAGGCCACCGCTTCTTCGCACGACTTGAAAGTTTTATCGATCATTTGTCCGCCCGCAATGCGCTTGGAATCCTAGCACGCGCCACCGGGCATGTTCAATCGGCGAGAGCAGAGGGGGCGCAAGCCATTGCTGATCGATTTTGAGGCAACGGGAGACTCAGTGCGTGCGATGGCCGGGAGATCCAGCAGCAAGCATGGCGGGAGTGATGTCCAGGCTGAGGCGGACCCAGCGGTCTTGCGGAGTCACCTTCGTCTGGCGGAGCAGGGCGGTGAGGAAGGTGGCTTGCTGGCGGGTCATGGGGCCGCGCATCTTCGGATCGGCGAGGGCCATCGAACCGACCATGCGGAAGCCGTTGAGGAGGGTGGAAATCTCGAATGCATCCTTGATTGAATCGGATTCTGCGTCGAGAGTTGTTTTGATGGCGTTGCCATCCGGCTGCCCGGCGAATGTCATTCCCTGAATGCTGCGGGCGAGCTGTTCAAGCTGCGGCGAGTTATGAAAGGGCGCATAGAAACGCTGGGGCAAATGGCTGGTGCGCGCGATGGCGAAAATGGGGGCCCCGGCGACACGCTCGATGCGAGCCTGCATATCTGGATCGCGGACGGGAGATTCCGGGAGGGGCAGTAGATTTTCGGAATTGGTTCCGCTGGCAATCGCCAGTCGCGTGGGCGAGAGAAACTCGAAGAACGTCGGTGGATTGCCGGGAATGGCATAGATTGTATGAGAGCCGCGCGATTCGACCCTCCCGCTGCGGAGCGCGTAGGCCTGAATCTTTTCTCGGTCGAATTTCCCGTCGGCGATGGCGAGGACGCGATTTTCACCCATGACTCCCGAAGGGGAGGGCAGCCTCACCGGCCACAGGGCTACTGCTGCCTTGTCGAGATCGCGCTCGTAATCAAAGCCGGTATCGCGAACGAAATCGCGATAGTCCTTATCCGCAGCCGGAGGGGGAGCGACCAGTCCCAGGGCCGCGGCGAACGGCGAGTTGCGCAGCGGCCGCAAGGCGGAGAAATCCACACAGGCAATTACCGGAGCGTTCTGGGGAATCTCTGTGAGTACGTCGGGAGGAGGGCCGGCGCTGGCAGGAGGCAAGGGCCGGCGTATGCGGTGCAGATAGATTCCTCCGGCAACCGCACCCAGGCAGAAAAGGACTGCAACGGCCACTAAAGCGCGCTTTGGAGCGGTCATGGGCATCTCGGATTGGCGATGTGCATCTGAGTTAGTTTACCGTTTTGCACGAGGATTCTGCACGTCAAAGAAAGAGTGCGGAGAGTCGCCCTTTGGCAGCGCGAGAGAGCAGTCCGTGCGCGATTCTGGAAGGCGGCCTTTTGGGAGCTCTTGGAGCGGCGGAGAGATGGGGACAATTTAATGGTTCTTCCGCGAATTTGGTGCAAGCGGGTGCGACTTTGGCCACACGGGAGCGAGTTCAAGGAGGGAGTCTGGTGCGGGTTCGCCTAATTTGTAGAGGCGATGGCACTCGCCCAGAGCCACTCGCAA
>JAJXZD010000217.1 GCA_021780215.1 Acidobacteriota bacterium | reverse complement strand
CACGACTATGTCGAGCACATTGTGCCGGGAGTGGGCTTTCAGAACCGTCCGGAGTGGGGCTCGCTGGCGCCCGAAGTGCAGTTGTTCATGTGCTTCTATTTCTTCATGACCGGCCTGCACGCGCTGCACATGGTGGTGGGGCTTGGCATTCTGACGGTGCTGGTTATCATGGCGGCGCGCGGCCGGTTCACGTCGCAATATTCCATGCCGCTTGAGATCAGCGGCCTTTATTGGCACTTCGTCGATATTGTCTGGATTTTCCTGTTTCCGCTGCTCTACCTGATCGGCGGGCGCTACACCACAGGAGGACACTGATGGCCGGCCACTCCGAGCATTCCGTTCACGAGCATATTGTTCCGGTCAGCACCTACATTGGAGTATTCGTGGCCCTGCTCGTTGGCACGGCGCTCACCACGTGGATCGCTTATATTGACCTGGGCCGGTGGAACACCGTGGTGGCACTGGTGATCGCGGTGGCCAAGATGCTGCTGGTCATCCTCTTCTTCATGCACGTGAAATACAACAAGGGCCTTTCGCGCATTGTGATTGTCGCCGCCTTTTTCTGGCTCGGCATCATGATGACGCTGTCCCTCTCCGATGAGCTCACGCGTAGTTGGGAGCTGAATCCCTCCGCTTGGAACATGATTCTGCCGTTTCTTTCTCACCTGCTGCGGTAGCGCGGCCCTCCTGTCGCCTCAAGCCGCGGGTTCGTGGGAGCGCCGCGCGGTCCTGTCTACATCAGCCCAAATGCCGGGCCAAGAGCCGCATCCAGAGGCACATCCGGGCATCTGCGGGCGTGCTAGACTAGGCGGAATCATGGCGGACAAATTCTCCATCGGGCTGGTCCAGATGCGCTGCACGAAGAATGCCGAGGAGAATCTTGCCCGCGCCATGGAGAGGATTCGCGAAGCTTCTGCTCGCGGCGCCCAGATCGTCTGCCTGCACGAGCTGTTCCTTTCGGAATATTTCTGCCGCGCGGAGGACGCCGAACGCTTCAATCTCGCGCAGCCGGTTCCGGGGCCCGCAACCGAGCGGCTGGCACAGCTTGCGCGGGAGCGCAAGATTGCGCTGGTGGTTTCGGTGTTCGAGCGGCGCGCGCCCGGTGTTTACCACAATACGTGCGCGGTGCTGGATGCGGACGGCGCATTTCTTGGCAAATACCGGAAGATGCACATCCCCGATGACCCGCTTTATTACGAAAAATTCTATTTCACGCCGGGCGACCTCGGGTTTCCGACCTTCCAGACCCGCTATGCGCGCCTCGGCGTGCAGATCTGCTGGGACCAGTGGTATCCGGAGGGGGCGCGGCTGGTGGCTCTCCAGGGCGCGCAGGTGATCTTCTATCCCACCAGCATCGGCTGGCATCCGGCGGAGAGGGCCGAATACGGGGCCGCGCAGCTCGATGCGTGGCGCACGATTCAGCGAGCGCATGCCATCGCCAATGGCGTGTACGTGGCCGTGGCCAATCGCGTCGGTTTCGAAGGCGACCCGGGGGCGGGCGATCCCGGAATTGAGTTCTGGGGAAACTCCTTCGTGGCGGATCCCTTCGGTCAGGTCGTGTCGGAAGCGGGGCGGGAAAAGGAAGAAATACTTGTAGTGGAATGCGACCCGGCGAAGAGCGAGGACACCCGCCGCAACTGGCCTTTTCTCCGCGACCGGCGCATTGACGCCTACCAGCCCATTTTGAATCGCTGGCTCGACGAATGAAGAGAGCTCCGCGCGCCGGCTCCGCCTCGGGAGAATCCTCCTCTCCGTTCTCGCTAGGCTACCGCATGCAGGCTGAATGGGAGCCGCATGCCGCGACGTGGGTTGCCTGGCCGCACGAGCGCACGGACTGGCCCGGAAAATTTCCGCCCGTGCCGTGGGCCTTCGCGGAAATCGTGCGGCACCTCACGCGGTTCGAGCGCGTCTATCTGTTGGTCGAAGATGCCGGTGCGGAGCGCCGCGCCGGCGTAATGCTGAAAAAATCCGGGGCCAACCTTGGTCGCGTCGATTTTTTCCGCATTCCCACCGACCGCGGATGGATGCGCGACTCCGGCCCGATTGCGGTCAGGAACGCGGCGGGCGAGGTGGCCTACACGCACTGGCTGTTCAATGGCTGGGCCAAGTACAGCGACCACCGCAAAGACGCGGTGGCCGTGACGCGCGCGAACAGACACCTGCGGCGCCGCTTGTGGCGACCGGTCTACAACGGCCGGCGCGTGGTGCTCGAGGGCGGCAGCATTGATACGGACGGGCGCGGCACTTTTCTTACGACCGAGGAATGCCTGCTCAGCCCGGAGCAGGCGCGCAATCCCGGTGTTTCCCGCGAGGAGATGGAAGGGATTTTGCGCGATTACCTGGGAGCGGCGCGCGTGCTCTGGCTGAAGCGGGGAATTGCCGGAGATGACACGCACGGCCATGTGGATGACCTGGCCCGGTTCACCGGCCCCCAAACGGTGGTGGTCGCTGCGGAAGAGGATCCTCGAGATGCCAATTTCGCTCCGCTACGGGAAAATCGGGAGCTTTTGCGCTTGATGAAGGATGCGGCCAACCAGCCGTTGCGCGTCGAGACGCTGCCGATGCCCGCGCCGGTCTGGTTCAACGGGCAAAGGCTGCCCGCAAGTTACGCGAACTTCTACATCGCCAACGGCATCGTGCTGGTTCCCGTGTTCAACGACGCGAACGACCGAGTTGCGCTGAACACATTAGCGGGGCTATTCCCCGGCCGCGAGGTGGTCGGAATCGCTTGCCGCGACCTGGTGCTGGGCCTTGGCACAATTCACTGCATGACACAGCAGGAGCCCGCCGCAGGATAGCGAAAATTTCTTCTGGCGGAAATCTCCCTCAGCGCGGGGCGGCGCGAAACGCCACAACCGCATTCAGCCCGCCAAAGGCGAACGAGTTCGACAGCGCAGCCTCGACGCGCGCGGCGCGCGGCTGGTTGGGGATGTAGTCGAGGTCGCACTCGGGGTCCGGCTGGGTGTAGTTGGCGGTAGGCGGCAGGATTCCGTGGTAAAGGGCGAGTACGGTGGCGACGGCTTCGAGGGCGCCCGCCGCGCCCAAGGCATGACCGTGGAGCGACTTCGTCGAGCTGACCGCAAGCCGGTTGGCATGAGCCCCGAATACCTCGCGGATGGCGCTGGTTTCGATGGGGTCGTTGCCCGACGTGCCGGTGCCGTGGGCGTTGATGTAGCCGATGGCTTCCGCAGCAAGCCCCGCCTCGCGAAGCGCCGCGCTCATGGCGCGCGCGGGCCCGGCGACGGTCGGCTGCGTCAGATGAGACGCGTCGGAGGTCATTCCAAAACCGCAGATTTCACCGTAAATGGCCGCTCCGCGCGCTTGGGCGGCTTCCCAAGGTTCGAGCACTATCATCGCTCCGCCCTCGCCGAGAATCATGCCGCGCCGATCCTTGCTGAACGGCCGGCAGGTGTCCGGAGAAATCACCCGCATCGCTTCCCACGCTTTCAGCATGCCGATGGTGAACAGCGCTTCGCTCCCGCCCGTGATGGCCATGTCGGCTTCGCCCCAGCGGACCAGGCGAAACGCCTGGCCAATGGCATGATTCGCGGAGGAGCAGGCGGTCGAGACGGTGTAGGTCGGGCCGCTGAGGCCGAGGTCCATCGAGATATGGCTGGCCCCGGCGTTGGACATGGTCTTGGGAATGGTCAGCGGATGAACTCGGCCGCGTCCGGCGACATACAGGTCCTCGAATCCCTTCTCGATTGCCGACTGGCCGCCAACCGCGGACCCGCAGATGATCGCGGCACGTTCGCGCAGGGCCGGGGTCAGTTCGATGCCCGAATGGCGCATGGCTTCACGCGCGGCGACCACAGAAAACTGCGCGAAGCGGTCCATGTAGGCGTCCCTGCCTTCGGGG
Organism: Acidobacteriota bacterium; assembly: GCA_021780215.1. Classification (GTDB taxonomy): domain Bacteria; phylum Acidobacteriota; class Terriglobia; order Acidiferrales; family UBA7541; genus Palsa-295. The sequence continues at coordinate 19,185 of JAJXZD010000217.1, read as the reverse complement.
AAGTGGGCCGCCGGGTCGTAGCTTCGTACCTCCGCGCCGTTGCGAAAGCGCAGTGAGGAGCAGTCCACGGACTGGATCGGTCCGATGCCTGGTCGCCCCGCACGCAGAGCGTCCCATGTCTCGGCAAGATTCAGGCCGAGAGGGCAGATGATTCCAAGGCCAGTGATGGCGACGCGGCGCGGGGGCATTCCCTAGTCCGCGGAACTGGGCGAGCCGACCGAGGCATCCGGGGGCGCGGCGGCCAGCAGCTTTTTGATGCCATTGACGATGTCATTCACGGTTTTGATGGAGCGCACTTCGTCGTCGGGAATGGAGATTTTGAAGGCGTTTTCAAGCTCGAACAGCAGCGAGAAGACGTCGAGGGAATCAATGCCCATCTCCTGGAGATTGGTGTCGAGCTTGATGTTTTCCACCGGAAGGCGCTTCACAGACGCGAGCGTAGCAAGCACCTTTTCGGCCACCGGATCAGACATCGAACCCACCCCCGTTGGTGAAATGCGGTCCTGGAACAAGGTTCTCCTGGGCCATCATCCCGCGCAGATGGAAAGAGTTGCACCCGTCCCTTGAGACCGTAGCCCAAGCCATCTCAGAAATCAAATTCTAGCAGGACTGCGCGCCATTGGGGCGACCCTTTTTGCCTGGTGCCGACGCTCGCGCGAATGCCCAAGCGGGAAACGCGGGAATAGCAGGAGCCGAGGAGCGCAGGACGATGTGGCATAATATCGTGAGAGGGGAGGCGGGAAACCGCTGGTCAGAGGGTTGAAACTCGCAAAGAAAATTCGCAGAAGCCTCCGCGGCGCGCACCGGAAGTTGCGCGAGGCGGGCAAGCTCGTCAAGGGACTGGCTTCGACGCGGCACCCGCTGCTCGTGCACCTGATCCCCATGCGGCGGTGCAATCTTGCGTGCACCTACTGCAACGAGTTCGACGATTTCTCAAAGCCGGTGCCCGCCGAGGAGATGTTCCGGCGCATTGACGCGCTCGGAGCGATGGGCACTTCGGTGATCACCATCAGCGGAGGCGAGCCGCTGCTGCATCCCGATCTGGACGCCATCATCGCGCGCATCCGAAAGAACGGCATCCTGGCCGGATTGATCACCAACGGGTACCTGCTGACCACGGACCGCATCGAGCGGCTTAACCGCGCCGGGCTCGAATACCTCCAGATCAGCATTGACAACGTCCAGCCGGACGACATCTCGAAGAAGAGCCTCAAAGTGCTCGACAAGAAGCTCATTCTGCTCGCCGAGCACGCGGAATTTCACGTGAACATCAATTCCGTGCTCGGCGGCGGCATGCGCCAGCCGGAAGACGCGTTGACTATTGCCCGCCGGGCCATCTCCCTCGGCTTCACTTCGACGGTGGGAATTCTGCACGACGGCCACGGGCAGCTTCAGCCTCTGGGCCCGCGCGAACATGGGATCTTCGACGAGATAATGTCGCTCGGAAAACGCTTCTTCGCGCGCGTCAACGGATTTCAGCGCAACATTGCCGCGGGCCGAGAAAACCAGTGGCGCTGCCGGGCCGGATCACGCTACCTCTACATTTGCGAGGACGGCCTGGTCCACTACTGCTCGCAGCAACGCGGCTATCCGGGCATTCCCCTCGGGCAATACACGGCCGAACGGCGGCGGCAGGAGTTTCTGACCCGCAAGGGCTGCGCGCCGCGTTGCACGGTTTCCTGTGTGCACCAGATTTCCGTGGTGGACGCGTGGCGCACTCCGCAGACCCTGGAATCCGGCCCCCCTGCGGAAACCCATCCGCTGGTTCAAGTCACCGGGCCAGCGGCGCGCGACTGAGCGCGCTTCGGCCTCCCTTCCACGGCCGCTTCGGGCATCTTATTGAGAAAATCGGCCTGGCCATTCCGATTTCACTTTCCCCGCCAGCGCGAGGCTTTATCATCTACGAATAGCCGGAACGGTCGGCAACCATGCTCAAGCGCCTGTTTTCGCACTATATTGCCGAGGAAGCGCGCCCAATGATGCGCCTCGCGGCGCCGCTCGTCCTGGCCGAACTCGGCTGGATGAGCATGGTGATTGTGGACACGATCATGGTGGGCTGGCAGAGGGGAAGCGCCGTGGCGATCGCCGCCGTCGGGCTGGCGGGAAATCTCTACTACGCGATTGCGATTTTCGGCACGGGCTTGATGCTGGGCCTCGACACGCTGGTCTCGCACTCCTATGGCGCGGGCGATCTGGAGGACGCGCACCGCTCGCTCGTCAATGGCAACTACCTGAGTCTCGCGATGGCTCCCGCATTGATGGGCCTGGTTCGGCTCTGGGAACCGGTCCTGCGCTTGCTGAAAGTGCAGCCGGCCGTCCTGGAGCAGGCGATTCCCTATCTCCACGCGGTCAACTGGAGCACGGCGCCGCTACTGTTTTTTTTCGTCTTTCGCCGCTATCTTCAGGGGATCAACCTGGCAAAGCCCGTGATGTTCTCAATCCTCTCGGCCAATGCGATTAACGTCGTAGGCAACTGGGCCCTGATTTACGGGCACTTCGGGTTTCACGCATTGGGCACGGTGGGATCAGGCTGGGCCACGTGCGCCTCGCGGGCCTACATGGCGGCGGTGCTGGCGGCTTACTGCGTTTATTACGACCTCCGCTACAAGACGGGCTTTCTCAAAGCCGCGCGCCTCCCGCACTATCCGCGCGTCCGGCAGATTGTCCGGCTGGGATTTCCGGCGGCCATGCAGCTGGGCATGGAAGTTGCTGTGTTCGCGGTGGCCACGGCGCTGATTGCCCGACTGGGAGCTGTGCCGCTGGCGAGCTATCAGATTGCGCTGAACACGGTCAGCTTCACCTACATGGTCCCGCTGGGAATCAGCTCCGCGGCGGCCGTGCGCGTCGGCCAGGGGCTCGGGCGGAGCGACCCGCACGGAGCGAGCCGTGCCGGCTGGACCGCCCTGGCGCTGGGTACGGCATTCATGACCTGCACGGCACTGGCTTTCTGGCTGGTGCCGCGCGCCATCGTGCGGATTTACACGCCCGATCCTGTGGTGATCCGCGCCGCCAGCGCGCTACTGTTCGTGGCGGCTTTTTTCCAACTCTTTGACGGGTTTCAGACGGTCGCCACCGGAGCGCTCCGCGGCGCCGGCGACACGCGCACGCCGATGATCTGCTCGGTGTCCTTGTACTGGATTATCGGGCTGCCGCTCGGCGCCTGGCTGTGCTTTCGCCGGGGCTGGGGCGCTGCCGGGTTATGGACAGGCTTGTGCGTGGCCCTCATCTTGATTGGCAGCTTGCTGCTTTATGTGTGGCGGCGGTGCGAACGAAACTTCGCCGCCCGCGCAGCGCACGCCTTGAGCCAGAGAAACGCCGGATGATACTCTGGCGGGGCCAAAAGCCAGGCTGCACCGGTTGGAGAAAGACAACCCGTAAGAACCGATGGATGCAACGGCCGAATATACCCAGACTCCTCCAGAAACCAATCCATGGCTGATTGCCATCACCGTGATGATGGCCACATTCATGGAGGTGCTGGACACCAGCGTGGCCAATGTGTCGCTCCCGCACATTGCCGGCAGCCTTTCGGCCGGGGTGGACGAGAGCACCTGGGTGCTAACGTCCTACCTGGTTTCGAACGCGATCGTTCTGCCGTTGACGGGGTGGTTTTCGGCTCTTTTCGGACGCAAAAAATTCTACATGTACTGCGTGGTGGTGTTTACGCTCAGTTCGCTGCTCTGCGGGATGGCGCCGACGCTGCCGCTGCTGGTGCTTTTCCGTGTCATCCAGGGGGCCGGTGGCGGAGGGCTGCAGCCGATTTCACAGGCCATCCTGGTGGACAGTTTTCCGCGAAGGAAGCAGGGCATGGCGATGGCGATGTATGGGATGGGCGTGGTCCTTGCGCCGACAATCGGGCCAACCCTAGGCGGCTGGATCACGGACAGCTATTCCTGGCGGTGGATCTTTTTCCTCAACGTGCCGGTGGGCATCGCCTCGCTGTTGATGACCTCCGTCCTGATCGCCGATCCCCCAAACATGATTCGCAAGAGTTTCAAACAGGGGCTGAAGATTGATTTCATCGGGCTGGGCCTGCTGGCCGTGGGCCTGGGCTTTCTGCAAATCGTGCTCGACAAGGGAGAGCGCGACGACTGGTTCGGCTCGCCTTTCATCGCCTGGGGCGCGGCGATTGCCGTAATTTCGCTGCTTGCCCTGATCGTCTGGGAGCTCTCTACCGACCATCCGGTAATCGAGTTGCGCCTGCTGAAGGATCGGAACTTCCTGATCTCGACCTTCATGATGTACGCGCTCGGGGTGGTGATGTATGGAACTACCGTGCTGCTCCCCATCTTGCTCCAGACGCTGCTTGGCTATACCGCCATGCGCAGCGGGATGGCCCTGCTGCCCGGGGGCCTGGTCCTGCTGGGAATGCTGCCGTTCGTGGGATGGCTGCTGGGGCGCACGGAGCCGCGCTTTGTGGTGATGTTTGGCCTTTGCATCATTTCGCTCGGGTTGTACCAGCTTTCCCGCTTCAATCTGACTGTGGACATGGGCACGGCGGTGGTTGACTGGATGATTTCCCGCGCCGGGACCGCCTTTCTGTTCATTCCCATCAATGTGATGGCCTTCTCCTTTGTCCCGCCGGAGAAGACCAACAGCGCCACAGGCCTCATCAATCTGGCCCGCAACGTGGGCGCCAGTACGGGCATCTCCTTCGTCACGACCATGCTCGATCGCCGCGCCCAGTTCCATCAAAGCGTCCTGGCCAGCAACCTGCAGCCGGGGAACCCGGATTACCAAGCAGCGCTGCGGCATCTGACGCGGGTTCTAGCCACCCGCGGGGCAGGCGCGGCGCACGCCGTCCTTCAGGCCCAGGGGCTGATCTATGTGCAGTTGCAGCGGCAGGCGATGATGCTTTCCTTTGTGGACAATTTCTGGGTGATGAGCGTCATTTGCTTGTGCGTGATGCCTCTGCTGTTCCTGATGAAGAGTGCGAGAGGGCGGGGACGCGGTCCGGTCCACTGAGCGAGCAGGCGATGCGCAACGAGTTCATGGCCCGTGCCATTCAGCTTTCGATCGAGAATGTCCGTTCGGGGCGCGGAGGGCCGTTTGGCGCGGTGATCGTGGCGGGCGGGAGGATTGTGGCCGAAGGGGCCAATCGCGTGACCCTGTCCAACGACCCTACGGCGCATGCGGAAATGGAAGCCATCCGCGCGGCTTGCCGGGAGCTGGGGAATTTCGAATTATCCGCGTGCGAGATGTATACGTCGTGCGAGCCTTGTCCGATGTGTCTTGGGGCGATTTACTGGGCACATCTGGGTGCGGTCTATTTCGGAACATCCGCGGCGGATGCGGCTCAGTCTGGATTTGATGACGCACGCATCTACCGGGAAATCGCTCTGCGCCCGCCGGACCGCGCGATCCCCATGGTTTCCCTGATGCGTGAAGAGGCGCTCGAAGCCTTTCGCCTTTGGCAGACAGTCCCCGGCAAAACTCTCTACTGATGTTGCCAGCCGCGCTTATCCGCGGCGCCCTTCGCTGATTTTGGCGAACGATCCCTCGCGTAGCTCGGCCTCCGACAGGCCGGTCAGCCCGCGCACCTCTTCAGGGGTTAGCGCGCCGCAATTGATGGCCTGTTCGAAGTAGTTGAGCAGCCCCTGAGCCATGGCTGCGTCGTCGAACACCTGGCCGACGCGCGTGGCTTGCGTGGCCTTTTCCACGAAGTTGCGCAGTCGTTCGGAGGCGTGCTCGAGATTTTCGAGGAAGAAAGCGTAGACGGCTGCGTAGCGCGGAATAAGCTGGGCGGGATGAAGATCCCAGCCCTGGTAGAAGCCGCTGGCCAGCGAGTGGCGGATATTCTCGAAGTGCAGCCGCCAGGCGCGGTGAACCGCGGCGCGATTCTCAGCCAGCTGGCGCTCGGCCAATGGGGGGCCATCCTTGCCCGGGCGATGTGGCGGGATGGGCATGATGTTGGTGGGGCCGTCGGCCAGGCGGATCCCAGTCGAGGCCAGCGCAACCTGCATCATCTCGCGGGCGAAATCGGAGGCGAAGTGGCGGGTCGGCTGATGGACCGCAGCGATGTTGCGCGAGGCCGTGTAATCGTAGGGGCCGAAATGGGCGGCCACGCAGCGGCCGCGCGCGGCGTTCGCAAGCTGCAACAAATGGGCCTCGCCGCGCTCATTGAGAACCGCGTGCGTGCTCTCGACCATGATTTCGATGCGAAGCGCGCCCGGCTCGAAACCGAGCATCGGCTCGAAGCGCGAACACAGATCGGCGAGTGCGGCCACCTCGTCCGGGAGAGTGACTTTCGGCAAGGTCACGCAGAAATGCGGCGGCAGCGTCCCGCGCGCCTTCGAGGCCAGCTCGGTCAGAAAAATATCGAGCGTGCGCACGCTGCGTTCGCGGAGTTCCTCACTGAATGGCTTGATGCGGATGCCGAGAAAAGGAGGCAGCTCGCCCGCCATCATGGCCGCGCTCACCTCGGAGGCGGCCGCGGCGGCGTGGCCGTCCTCTTCTTCGTCGGTGCGGTTGCCATAGCCATCCTCGAAGTCAATGTGAAAGGCCTCGATGGCTTCCCGGCGGAGTTTTTCCCGCACGCGGCGATGGATGGTATGCGCCAGCCAGGCAGGCTGATTTTCGCGGCGCATGGCTTGGGGATCGGCTTCCGCGAACCGGGTCATCGCCTGCACCGCCTCGGGCGAGTCCGGAAGCGTGTCCGCTCCCGGCAGGCCCACGGCCTTCGCCAGCACGGAAAAATTGGGCGCGTACTCCTCCAGCGAACGCAGCGCCATCTCGCCGAGCCGGCGAATGGTGCCGGAGCGGAAGAGATGCGCGCCTCCGTATACCACATGAACCGGCTGGCGACCGCCGGAAGGGCCGGGATAGCGCTTCTGAAGAGCCTTGTGAGCCTGTTCCAGCCGCGTCTGAATTTCCCGCAGCGAATCGTGAGAAAGAGTCCTGTTCATGGAGCTCCGCGCCTCCCGTGGCATGCCGGCGGCCGCTAACGCCGCGGCGTGCTCATTCCGCGGCGCTCCCGGCTCGATTCCCGGTTGTTCCAACGTACGGGACAATATACATTTGCTCCTCCGTGCTGTGAAATGTTCTCATGGAGCTCCGATCTTTGGCGGCTCAGCCTTCCATGAGAGGCAGTTCGTGCCCTGCGCAGCGCGCGCGCCCAGCGGACACCGGAAAGTGAATGGCTGAAAGAATCCTGATCGCCGACGACGACTATTCCTCGCGGACGCCGCTGGCGGCGCTGCTGCGCCGTGAGGGCTTCGAAGTGCTCGATGTGAGCAACGGGGAGGCCGCGCTCGAGGCCTGCGCCTCCTTCCACCCCGACTTGATTCTGCTCGACATCATGATGCCGGGCATGAGCGGATTCGAGGTCTGCCGGCACATTAAGGCGCGGCCCGAGATGCGGCTTACTCCGGTAGTGCTGATTACCGGGCTATCGGCCACCGATGATCGCATCCAGGGAATCAACGCGGGCGCGGACGACTTTCTGAGCAAGCCGATCGACTTCAGTGAGCTGCTGGCTCGGGCGCGCTCGCTGGTTCGCCTGAAGCAGTTCACCGACGAACTCGAACACGCCGAAAGCGTGCTTTTCAGCCTGGCCCGCAGCATCGAGGCACGCGATCCCTACACACGCGGGCACTGCGAGCGCTTGGCGGAAATGTCCGCGGGGCTTGCCGAACGACTGGAACTGCCGGAAGAGCAGATCCGGGCGCTGCGGCGAGCGGGAGTGGTTCACGATATCGGAAAAGTGGCCGTGCCAGATGCCATCCTGCTCAAGCCGGGGCCTCTCTCCCCAGAGGAAACCGCCACGATGCGCCTGCATCCGGTGGTCGGTGAACGAATCTGCGCTCCGCTGCGAACATTTCGCCTGGTCCTCCCGGTGATTCGCCATCATCACGAGCGCCACGACGGCTCGGGCTATCCCGATGGTTTGCGCGGCGCCGAAATTCCGCTGACTGCGGCTATTCTCCAGCTTGCCGATGTCTATGATGCGCTGACGACCAACCGCCCATATCGCACGGCCTCTCCCTCCTCCGAGGCGCTGCGCATCATGGAAGAGGAGGCTGCGCGCGGGTGGTGGAACCGCGAGCTGCTCGAGGCCTTCCGCGCCATGATTCAGGATGGATCGTAAGTCTCCCGGCCGGTAAAGACCGAGAACCCGCAGGAGAAGTAGAGGCGGGTCAGGCTTCGACGATGCGCTCTTTGCCTGCGTAGATGACGAAGCGGCGTCCGCGCAGAAAGCCGATCAGTGTGGCGCGCAGTTCGCGGGCCAGCGCCACGGTGAGGCTCGACGGCGCCGAGACCGAGGCAATCACCGGAATTCCCGCCACGATTGCCTTCTGCGCAATCTCGAAGCCGCCTCGCCCGCTCAGCATCAGAACGGCCTGCGCCAGCGGCACGCGCTCTTCGAGCAGCGCCCAGCCGATTACCTTGTCCACGGCGTTGTGCCGGCCAATGTCCTCACGGAGGACCAGCAGTTCACCGCCAGCGTCGAAGAGCGCGGCGGCATGCAGCCCTCCGGTCCGCCCGAAGACGGCCTGCGATTCCCGCAGTTGGTCCGGCAGACGGACAAGCACCTCGGGATCCAGGCGGAAATCGGGGTTGGGGGGCGCCAGGCTCCGCGACCGCACGGAATCAATCGAGGCTTTCCCGCAGATTCCGCAACTCGAGGCCGCAAAGAAATGCCTCCGCAGGCTTTCAAAATCCGGGAGCGCCTCCGGGGCCAGGTCCACGCGGACCACATTACCGCGAGCCGACTTCTGCTCGCCGGCATTCTCTTCGAGTGAAAGGATTTGGTTGCGCCGCTGCAGCAGGCCTTCGGTGAAAAGGAATCCCGCCGCGAGCTCGAGGTCGTGCCCCGGCGTCCGCATGGTCACGCTGAGCGGGCGATCGCCCACGCGAATCTCGAGAGGCTCCTCGGCTGCAAGACAGTCCTCTTTGCGGAGAATTTCACCGTCGCTCCATTCCCAAACTTGTGTCAAATCAATGCTGCGCGGCTTTCGAGCCAAGCCAAGCTCTCCAGCGGCCTCGCGAGGTGCGTGAGGCCGTACTTTCAGCATACATCGGGGCGGCCTAGAGGTGTGCAGCCAAAAAGGTCTGGCCCGCCTCAAGGGGTGGAGAGGCGAGCCAGCGGGGGTAAGGGGTTTTGGGAAAACCCAACGAACAACCCAAGGATTGCACAGGGTGTGTTACCCGGGGATGACATGCGTGTGAAATTCGGGCTATACGAAGGTTCCGCCCGCCGGGAGCGTCGAAACTATGCCTTTCCAGGTGGATACGGAGCGACCGGGTTGTTCGAAGCATCGTCCTCACTTGCCTGTGCCGGGCGCCGCTGCTACACTATCGCGGCACGAGATCAACCGCGGTTTTTGCAACTTTTCCGTAGAAGGCAGAGGCATGTCCGGACACTCGAAGTGGGCCACCATCAAGCATAAGAAGGCGGCGACGGATGCGCGCCGTGGGAAGATTTTCACCAAGCTAATCCGTGAGCTGACGATCGCCGCGCGAGTCGGCGGCGGCGACCCGAACACCAATCCCCGCTTGCGCACCGCCATTGCCGCGGCCAAGGGCGAAAACATGCCCAATGACAATATTGAGCGGGCCATCCAGCGCGGGACCGGACAGCTCGAGGGCGAGACGCTCGACGAGGTGATGTTCGAGGGGTACGGCCCCGGCGGGGTAGGCGTCCTCATCCAGGTGGTCACCAGCAACCGCAACCGCATCGTCAGCGAGATTCGCCACGTCATGTCCAAGAACGGCGGCAACATGGCTGAATCCGGCGCCGTCGGGTGGATGTTTCACCGCAAGGGCGATATCGTGGTGCCCAAAGAGTTGGCCGACGAGGACAAAATGATGGGCATCGTGTTGGACGCGGGAGCAGAGGATCTTCGGGACGACGGGTCGTCCTGGGAAGTGCTCACTCCGCCCGAGGCCATGGAGAAGGTTCGCGACGCGCTGGTTTCCGCGGGAATTAAACCGTCGGGGGCCGAAGTGGCGTGGGTTCCGCAGAACTACGTCAAGCTCAGCGGCGCGCAGGCGCAGCAGATGCTGCGGATGGTCGAGGCCCTCGAGGACCACGACGATGTGCAGCAGGTCTACGCGAACTTCGATATTGATGAGAAGGAAATTCAGGCCGCGGTCGCCGGTTAGTTCCCTTCGCGCGGCGCGGCTCTCAGAAATTGCTACCCGCGCCTTGCAGCCCGCACGTACACTGGTGCGGGCCCCAATGCCGCCTTCTTCCTTGCCGTCCAATGCTCCTCGACGCGTCTTGCGCGTCCTGGGAGTGGACCCGGCGGTCGCCGGGGCGACCGGCTACGGGGTGATCGAGGTAGAGGGTTCACAGGCGCGCTCGATGCGTTTCGGAGCGCTCGCCTTTCCCCGGCATTGGACCTTTGCCGCCCGCCTTCGCGAGATCCATCTCCTGATTTCCGGCCTTGCCGAGCAGTTTCATCCGGACGCCGTTGCGGTCGAGTCCGTCTTCGCTTCGCTCAACGTGAAGACCGCCCTGAGGCTGGCCGAGATGCGCGGCGTCGTCCTGCTGGCCGCGGCACAGGCGGAAATTCCCGCGCACAGCTACACGCCGCGCGAAGTGAAGGCCAGCGTCGCGGGTTTTGGCGGAGCCTCCAAGCAGCAGATCCAGCAGATGGTGCGCTCGCTCCTGGGGCTGCCGCAGGTTCCCGAGCCCACCGACGCCTCCGACGCGCTGGCCGTGGCCCTCTGCCACGCGCAGGCCGCACGGGCCCGCGAACGCGCCGAGGCCGCGGCGGGACGCTCCCGGGGTCCGGCGATTCGCGCGATCGATTCCCGGCGCCGCGACGGGTGACTCCCATGGCGATTTTCCGGCGTCTCTTGTCCTCCGCTTTCGTTTGTTTGCTGCTTGCCGCGTCCGCTCGGGTGAATGCCGCCGGCGGGGAGTCCATCACTTTCCGCAAGATTTTCAAATCGAGCTTTCCGGAATTCACCGAGATCAAGGTGGACGCTTCCGGCGCTGGCACATCGGACATCCGCCAGCTCTCCGACGATCCCAGCCCGCGGCCTTTTCATCTGGAAGATTCTCTGGTGCAGCAGATTTTTTCGCTCGCCCAGAAACTTCATGACTTCAATGGCGTGGACGTCGAGGTGCATCGCCGCATCGCCAATCTGGGCCTGAAGACGTTTGTCTATCAGAACGGCGCGGAATCGCATCAGATGAGCTTCAACTACACCAGCAACCCCACCGCCCGGAAGCTCCTCTCAATTTTTGAGGGCCTGGCGACCCAGCAAACCGACCTATCCGATCTCCAGAACGCCATGCGCTACGACCGACTGGGCGTCAACGATGTTCTCCTGCGAGTGGAGACGGATTACGGCCAGAATTTGTATCCGGAACCGGCGGTGTTTCTAAGCCCCCTCGACCAGCTTGCCGGCGACGACCATTTTGTGGATATTGCCCGGAAGCGCGCCCGGGCCCTGGCGGGCCGGATTCGCGCCGCGCATTGATCCGGACGCCGCTGCATGGCTCTCACTGGTCGTCATCCTCGGATTGATCCCGGCCGGTGTACTACGTAGGAATGACTTTGCGTCCGGTCCGCCTTGGGATAGCATTTATGTTGAAATGAACATCCCAACGAGACCTCGCATAGGACTGGCTGCTCTGCTGCTTACGACTGCCTTCTGCGCGCTGATGGCTCCACGGGCGTCTGCGCAATTGAGCAATGTTCCGCCGCGCATCACCCAGCAGGTGGATGATGCACGGGTGACCGTACTGCACGGCAACACGCATCCGCTGGCACGCCCGGCATTCGATCGTGGCGCAGCGCCCGCCAGCCTGCCGATGGGCCACATCCTGCTGCTTCTGAACCGCAGCCCGGAGCAGGAAGCCGCGCTCGAAAAGCTGATGGCCCAGCAACTCGACAAATCCTCACCCAATTTTCATCACTGGCTCACGCCTGCGGAATTCGGCCGCCAGTTCGGTCCGGCGGAACAGGACATACGGACGATTACGCTCTGGCTTGAGTCGCACGGCTTCCGGATTGACCGCGTCTCGAGCGGGCGCACCGTGATTGAATTTTCCGGCACAGCCGGGCAGGTCCAGGAGGCATTTCACACGGAGATTCATCAATACGGTCTGCCCGATGGCGAGCAGCACTGGGCCAACGCCTCCGATCCGGCGATCCCTTCGGCCCTTGCCCCCGTCGTCGCCGGCGTGCGTTCCCTGCACAACTTTTTCCCCCGGCCGATGAGCCATTTCACGGGACCGTTTCATCCCGTGCAGGCCGCCGGCAAGGCCCGGCCGAGCCCCATGTTTACTTTCCAGTCCAGCGCCCCGTGCAGCGTCCCGCAAACTTTGGCGCTGACCACGGCGGTGAACACCTGCTATATGGTTGGCGCGTACGATTTCGCGACCATCTACAACGTCATCGGGCTGTGGAATGCCGGAATTGACGGCACCGGGGAAACGATCGCCATCGTCAACGACAGCAACATCAACATTCAGGACGTACGCTCCTTCCGCAGCCTGATGGGCCTTCCCGTGAAGGACCCGAATGTCGTCATTGCCGGAGGCGTGGATCCCGGAGTTCAGCCCAACGGCGACGAAGGCGAGGCAATCCTCGATACGGAATGGACCGGGGCGGTGGCCAAGAATGCAATTATTGACCTGGTCATCGGAAACAGTACCAACACCACTTTTGGTGCCGATACGGCCGCCGAGCTTGTCGTGGACACCAATCTGGCTCCCATCCTCAGCGAGAGTTTCGGTGCTTGCGAGGCAGGTCTGGGAGGCGCCGGGAATGCGTTTTATAACAGCCTGTGGCAGCAGGCCGCCGCTGAGGGAATCACGGTGCTGATCTCCTCCGGTGACAATGGCCCGGCCGGGTGCGATCCCAATATCAATCAGACAAACCCCGCGCCCCAGCCCGCGACCGTAGGGCTGAATGTAAACGGCCTGGCCTCGACGACCTACAACGTCGCTGTCGGCGGCACCGACTTCAACGATTTGAACAGCGAGAGCACTTATTGGAGCTCGAATAACAATTCGACGACGCAGGAATCGGCTCTCCGCTACATTCCGGAAACCGTCTGGAACGATGTCTGCACCAATCCGGTTTTCATTCCGACGTACGGATCCACCGCGGAGCAGGTTTGCAACAGCTCCGCCATTACCAATTTCCCGTCAAATTACTCCGGCAGCGCCACGTTGGTGGCTGTATCGACCGGCTCGGGCGGCGCCAGCACCGTCTATCCAAAGCCCACTTGGCAGTCGGCGCTGACGCCGAACGACAGCGCCCGCGACCTGCCCGACATCTCGCTCTTTGCCGGGACGGACACGATGTCCGCCAGCACCTATTACGTCTGTCAGTCGGACCTTTCCTCGCCTCCCACTCCCTGCACCTTGACCGGAGCGAATGTCGTCATCTATGGTGCGGGAGGCACCTCGGTCTCGACTCAGGTGATGGCTGGCATCATGGCGCTGGTGGACCAGAAGACGCTCACGCGCCAGGGGAACGCCAATGTGGCGCTCTACCAGCTGGCCGCGACGAAAACGTGCCCTTCGTCGAATCCGACCGCTGGCTGCATTTTTTACGACGTGACCGCGGGGAACAATATGGTGCCCTGCCAATCCTCGACACCGAACTGCGTCGTTTCCACTCCCGGTGATGCCTATGGCATTCTGATGGCAGGCGGCGCGCCCGCGTACAGCGCGCTGTCCGGATACGATCTGGCGACGGGGCTTGGCTCAGTGAACGCCGCTAACCTGGCGAACGCGACGACCGCCTGGAGCGCGCCGGCCAACACCCCGGATTTCACCATCAGCTCTACGAATCCCGTGGCAACACTCTCGGGTGCGCCGATGTCGTTCACCCTGGATGCGCAGAACGGCTTCAATGGCACGCTCTATCTGAGTTGCTTCAACCTGCCCTCGGCCGACACGTGCAGCTTCAGTCCCGCCTCTCCCGTCACAATCAACGGTACCACTACGGTCTCGGTCACTGTGTCGGGGACGGTTGCCAGCCTGCCTGGCCGGATCAACCTTCCTGGCGCGGCATCGCGCTGGGCGGCAAGCGGGAAGTTGGATTTGGTTTTCTCCCTGGTGGGGGCAGCGCTTCTACTTTTCGGCCTGCGCGTGCGCCAGCGACGGGGGAACCTGGCCTTCGCCCTGCTGGCCTTCACGCTGGTTCTGCTTGCCGGATGCGGTGGTGGTTCATCGAGTGGCGGAGGCGGTACCGCCAATCCTCTGAGCATCGTGCTCACGGCCACGACTTGCACAAACGGCACGGTGCCTTGCGCAAACGGCGTCACTCATTCGATGACCTTCACGCTGCAATAGCCCTGGCCTTTCGGGAAGGAACGCGGCGCGAGTTTGTCCGAGGGAGCGCAGCGGATCAGCGCACGATGATTCCGGCGTACCCGACCACTTGGGCGCGGTCGCCATTCACGTCGCCGGAGGTTGCGTGGCGGACGAGGGTGGCCTCGGTTGCGCCGAGTTCGCGCGCGGCCACGAGCATTGCCACCACGGCGGCGTAGCCGCACATGCTGATCTCTTCATTGCGCACCACATCGTAGAGCCCGCGCGGGTCCAGCGCCAGCATCCGCGCAATGGCCCGCTCGTCCTTCTCCCTCGTGACCGCTTCGCTTTCGTAGTGATTCATGTCTGAGCTCGCCACCAGCAGGACCGGCTCAGCTTGGGCCGATACCGTTTGCGCCAAGGCTCGCCCCAGCTCTTCCAGGGCCGGGTAGCGGTCCGACGCCAGAGTCACGGGGACAATCCGCACATCCGGCGCGTGTCGCTGGAGGAAGGGAATCTGCACTTCAAGGGAGTGTTCCCGCTCGTGAGCCACGGTGTCCTCGCGCAGCCGCGGATACCGGTGCGCCAGATCGGCGGCCAATTCTTCGTCAATGGGCGCGTCGCCGAGGGGCGTCCGGAAAGCGCCGCGACTGAGAATGGCCATGCGTTCGCCCTGCGGGAAATGCCTCGGCCCCAGCAGGATGCATCGCGAGGGAATCCGCAGCGAGGAATAGACCGCTCCGGCGACATGCCCCGAATAGACGTACCCCGCATGCGGCACTACGCAGGCAATGGCACTGATCTTTTCCGATACGGGAGAGAGCAGGTCGACCTGCCGGGCGAGTTCCCCGGGATCGGACGGGTAAAAGCTCCCGGACACTGCTGGGAGGCGAATCATGGGCGGTTGGTGCGCCGCGCGAGGCGGCGCGGCAGATCACAACGGCTTGGACGGTTTACCGCGAATCTGGAGCGCTACGGTCTGGCCCGGCTGGAAAAGAATTTTTACTCGATCGCCGAACTGATACCCGCCTTGGTCCGAGATCAGCTTCACCTTGCTCTGCAGGGTAGGGTCGTAGGTGAAGGTGTGAATCATCCGCTCATTCGACTGTTCGCGAACGGTGAGCGACCGTATGTCAAAATGGATGACTTCCGCCTTCAGCCAGTTTCCCTTCGCCTGTGGATTTCTCCTCGGGGCAACCACGCTGATGACACGGGAAACAATGGGAGCCGCCGCCGCCGCAGCCACCGCGGGTGCCTGCGCCCGCGCCAAACCGGCGCTCACAAGCATCGCCGCGAGCGCAGCCAGCAAGCCGAAAATGTTAGCTCTCTTCATCAAAAGAAATCTTCAGCGACTTCAGAAACTTGATGTCTTGCGGAGTGATATCTACTTTCGGCTCCGGAGGATCCTCCTCGAGGACGTCCTCGTCCACGCGGATGCGCAGCGACTCAAGAAAACGGCGATCTTGCGGTGTAATCTTCGCGTCCAGAGAGCTGCGGCGGGCCAGTCCGATGGTGGCGTCGAGCTTCAGCACGATATCGAAACCCGCCGAACGGACATTGGAGATGGCCTCGGCGATGCGCTCGGATTCGGAGACCGTATCGTTGATCGCGTGGCCCAGCTCGCGCAGCAGATGTTTCATGCGGTCGTCGAGTTCCAAGGGGGTCGCCTCCTCACCGGGTCCGGCTTCTCCTCCATACTAGGACGGCCAGCCCGTGGATACAAGGCCCATGCCAGCGCGCGATACGCGGAGGTTACCCACCCCGCGCGCCGCCGGCGAGGGAGGCCTCCCGGCGCATTCCTGCGGGGATTCGGCTCCAAAACCCCTGGCTCTGGGGCGGGAACCCGCATTAAGATGAACGCATGTCCGCGCGCATGCTTGCGGCGCTCTGGCGATCCTCGAAGACGACGCTGCGCGTTTTCTGGCGCCTGGCACGGGAACTTTTTCACGAAGCCACGGGGGCGCTTTTTGGCCTCTTTGCCGCGTACGGCGCATTTGCCGCTTGGAAGCAATGGAGACATCGCCCGGCGCTGTGGGTCGTGTGCTTCGCCATTGCTTACGCGCTGGTGATGGCTGCGTTCGCCTTCGGCTCCTTTCGGCGGGCGCGGCGCGTGCGCTGAGCGAACCCGCGCCCAAGGCTCTTCGCGATGACGCAAAAAACCAGAAAACCGGAGCCCGTGTCCCCCGCGCGGCCCGAGCCTACGCGCGAGCCTTCCCTGCCCGCTGTGGTCAGCCAGGACGATCTTTCCTTCTGGGAACCGCAGCATGATCTCGGCTATCCCGGCGAGTTCCCGTTCACTCGCGGCGTGTATCCCTCGATGTATCGCGGCCGCTTGTGGACCATGCGCCAGTATGCGGGGTTCGGATCCGCCGCTGAATCGAACCGCCGCTACCATTATCTCCTCTCGCAGGGGCAGACGGGCCTTTCCGTGGCCTTCGACCTGCCGACACAGATTGGCCTGGACTCCGATCATCCCCTGGCCCGCGGTGAAGTGGGAAAGGTCGGCGTGGCCATCGATTCGCTCGAAGACATGCAGGAACTTTTCAGCAGGATCCCGCTCGAGCGCGTGTCCACCTCGATGACGATCAACTCCACAGCGGCGATCCTGCTCGCACTGTATGTCGCGGTCGCGCGGCTCCAGGGCGCCAGCCTGGCGCGCCTTTCCGGGACGGTCCAGAACGACATCCTGAAGGAATACATTGCCCGCGGCACGTACATTTATCCTCTGCGCCCGGCGATGCGCATCATCACCGACATGTTTGCCTGGTGCCGCGACGACCTGCCCCATTGGAACACGATCTCGGTTTCCGGATACCACATTCGCGAGGCCGGCTCGACGGACGTGCAGGAGGTAGCCTTCACCCTGGCCAATGCCATTGCGTACGTCGAAGGGGCTCTCGCAGCCGGGCTGGCGGTGGACGAATTTGCGCCGCAGATTTCCTTTTTCTTCAACGCGCACAGCGAATTTCTGGCGCAGATTGCGAAGTTCCGCGCCGCGCGGCGCCTTTGGGCGCGCACCATGCGGGAGCGGTTCGGCGCTCGCGATCCCCGCTCGCTGATGCTGCGATTCCACGCGCAGACGGCGGGATCATCGCTCACTGCGCAGCAGCCAGAAAACAATCTGGTGCGCACCGCGATCCAGTGCCTCGCCGCCGTGCTGGGCGGATGCCAGTCGCTGCACGCCAACGCGCTCGACGAGGCTCTGGCGCTGCCCACCGAGGAGGCCGCCCTGCTGGCTCTGCGCACCCAGCAGATCATCGCCCATGAGACCGGCGTGACCAATACCATCGATCCCGTGGCCGGCTCCTACGCCATCGAGAAATTGACAAACGATATCGAGTCCGCCGCGCAGGATTACCTTAGAAAAATTGATGCCATGGGCGGCATGCTGCGAGCAATCGAAAGCGGATACGTCCAGCAGGAGATTCAGCGATCCGCCTATGAATATCAGCGGGAAATCGAGCGCGGCGAGAGGGCCGTGGTCGGCGTCAACCGTTTTCAGGCGGCCGAGGAGCAGGCCATCCCCACCCTGCGCATGGATCCGGAAATCGAGCGGGCGCAGGTGGAACGCTTACACACGTTGCGCGCCCGCCGGGACGCGGCGAAGGCGGGTGCCGCGCTCGCCGAAGTGGAGCGGCGCGCCCGCGGCGGCGAAAATTTAATGCCCGCAATCCTCGCCGCCGTGGAGGCGTTTGCAACTGTCGGTGAAATCTCAGACGCTCTGCGCCGCGTGTTTGGCGAGTATCAGGAATCCGTCGTGGTCTGATTCGGCGCCGCCCAGAAATCACTCCCATTCCACTCGAGCAGGTTTTGGCCCGTCTCGTTTCACATGATTTTTCGAGGGCTGGCTTGGCTGCTTCTAGTGCGCGGCGGGCTCTGCGGCGGGATGCATACCGTGCTGAGGGACTTCGTGGACGCCCCGGGGCGGCGGCTCCTGATGGAAGCGGAAGAGCTGGTTCAGCGGTCCGGCGCCCTTACCGATGGCGTAGGATTTTTCGATGGCCTTGGTCACGTAGACCTTGGCCAGGATGACGGCATCGCGAAGCTGCTGACCGGAGGCGAGCTGCGCAGCGACGGCGGAGGAGAACGTGCAGCCCGAGCCGTGCGTGTTGGGGCTTTTCACGTGCTCGCTGCCGAAGGTTTCGATCTCCGCGCCCTCGGAAAGCACGTCAATCGGCCGATCCAGATGGCCCCCGGTGACGATCACCGCCCGCGCGCCCATTTCCCGCAAACGCTGTGCCGCCGCCTTCATCCCGTTCAGGTCCTTTACTTCCATGCCGGTCAGAAGAGCGGCTTCCGGCATGTTCGGCGTAATGACGGTGGCGCGCTTCAGCAATTCCGTGCGGACGAATTTCAATCCATCGGCGTCGAGCAGGTCCGCGCTGCCTGTCGTGGGGCGCGAAACCGGATCGAGAACGACGTGGGCGAATTTGTGGGCGTCCAGAAACTCCGCCGTCACCGAGGCATTCGCGCGGTTCGCCAGCATGCCGATTTTTACCGCGGCGATTTCCACGTCCTCCGCCAGCGCCTCGATCTGCCCGCGCAGCGCGGCCGGCGAAGCCGCATGAACGGCACGCACGCCTTGGGTGGACTGCACCGTTAGAGCCGTGATGGCGGCCACACCGTAGCAATTGTGAGCGGCAAACGTTTTTAAATCCGCGGCGACTCCCGCGCCACAGGAAGGGTCAAAGCCCGCGATGGTCAACAGGATAGGAGGCGTCTGGCTGCTCGGGTCGGCATGATTGGTGTGGCTGCTCAATTCCGGGCGCCCTCCGCGCAGGGCAGAAAAACCGGCGGCGTTCTCTGCCGAGGCGCGCCGGCAGAAAAAATGTACGCGCCCCGGCGCTCCGGGCGCAAGAATAATTTTTGCGGAGCCCCCGCGCGGGCTCTAGGGGAAGAGGCCACGGACCGTCGCCGCGTCCGCCACGCGCCCGACAGCCAGGGTATACGCGCCGGTACGCATG
>JAJXZD010000007.1 GCA_021780215.1 Acidobacteriota bacterium | reverse complement strand
CACGGAGTTTCACATTGTCGGGGGACTGCATCCCGATTTGCCGTTCGACTATTACCTCGACGTGGTCCGCGCGCTGAAGCAGCGTTTCCCGCAAGTGCACCTGAAGGCCTTCACCATGGTTGAGGTGCACTACTACGCGCGCATCGCGAAGATTTCGATCCGCGAAACGCTCCAGCGGATGAAAGAAGCGGGCGTGGATTCCCTGCCCGGCGGCGGAGCGGAGATTTTCCATCCGCGCGTTCGCCGGATGATCTGCGACCACAAGGTCAGCGGGCAGATGTGGCTTTCGATTGCGCGCGCCGCCCATGAGACAGGTCTGCGCTCAAACGCCACCATGCTGTTTGGCCACGTGGAAAAGCTGGCGGAGCGCGTGGATCATCTGGTCCGCCTGCGCGAGGCGCAGGACAAGACCAATGGATTCGTGGCCTTCATCCCCCTGGAATTTCATCCGGCCAACACGGCCCTGGCGCACCTGCCCCGCCCGTCGGGGTTCGACGCGCTGAAGACCATCGCCGTCTCACGCCTGCTGCTCGATAATTTCGATCACATCAAGGCTTATTGGGTGATGTTGACCCCGCGCATCGCCCAGATCGCCCTGCAATTCGGCGCCAACGATCTGGATGGCACGGTGGTCGAGGAGAAAATCTATCACGACGCCGGGGCGACCACCCCCGAGCGCCTTACCCGCGACGAACTGGAACGGCTGATTCGCGCCGCGGGACGCGTGCCCGTGGAGCGCGACACGCTTTATAACCGCGTGGACCGCTCGCAGATGCCGCCGCCCGCCGCCCCGCCCCGCGCCAGCGCTTCGGGCGGATTCGTTCCTGCTGCCTCCCTCAACGCCTCCTGACCCGCCGCGAACGCCCGGCGTTCAAAAATTAAAGTGCCGGCCGACGATCATTTTGTAAATCAGGTGATCCCGGTTGTCGCCCACCCGCGTGAGTCCCCAGCCGAGTCCCGCATTGAACTCCCATTTCGGGCTGAAATTCAAATTGATGACGGGAAAAATCTGGTGGGTCTGCTCGTACAGAGGATCGAAGCCGGTAATGTCTCCCAATGAGCTGTAATATTCGACTCCGACATTGACCAGGTGCGTGACGTTAAAAGTAGCCGTGGCATCGGGGGAAAAGATGAATCCTTTATTCGACTCTGGCCCGCGAAAAGAATGATCCATCGCCGGATTAAACGACCAGTAAAAGCGCCCCATCTGCTTGTCTATGATCGGGCGGATTTCCCACGTCCAGGTGTTGAAGGCGAAGAGCGGCCGGGCATAGCCGATCTCATTCGAAACGCTCAGGCCCACCGGCCAGTGCCAGTGCGCCGGGATCGAGAAGCGCGGACGGATGTGATCGCCGGCCCATTGATATCCATGGCCCGGGGTGTATGCGGTAAAGATATAGAATCCGGTTTCGAAGTAGTCGGTAAAGCCGTGGGTGATTTCAACGGTTTCGTGGAGCTGGTGGTTGGTCGGGAGAAATCCGTTTTCCACCTGCGTGGTTCCGTCGAAGGTGAAATTGGAGTGCAGCTCGACCATGGTGGTGCCAGGATCCACCAGCTCGGACCCGTAGACTTGGATTTCGTAATTGTCCTGGGCGCGAGTAGGGCGGGGCATGACACACCCAACCACCAGCGCTCCGAGGAGCGCCAGCCCGGCCTTGCAGATCCTTGCCGGACGGCCACTCATGCGTGGGGGTGAGCCTTGTCGTAGACTGCCATCAATTCCTTGATGCTCGTGTGCGTATAACGTTGCGTGGTCGAGAGAGAAACATGGCCCAGGAGCTCCTGGATGGCGCGGAGATCCGCTCCGTCGGCCAGCAGGTGGGTTGCAAAGGCGTGGCGGAGCGAGTGCGGATGCAGGTCCCAGTTGATGCTGGCCAGCCGCGCGTATCTTTTCACCAACATGCGCACCGACCGGGTCGTCAGCCGCCCCCCGAGGTGGTTGAGAAAGACCGCTTCCGGGGCCGGCTTGGCCCGGACATCCGACTGGGCCAGGATTTCCTCCCGCACCGGCCAGTAGTTTTCGAGCGCCGTCTGGGCCTTCGTCCCGTAGGGGACAACGCGCTCCTTGCGGCCCTTGCCGAGGACGCGCAACATCTGGCCTCTGCGGTCCACATCTCCGAGGCTCAGCCCGGCCAGCTCGCTCACCCGCAGGCCGGAGCCATAGAGCAGCTCGAGAATGGCGCGGTCACGCTTCAGGGTTCTCGCCGCCAGCGCCTCGGAGCGGGGTGTAGGGCGGCGCGTGCGGCGGGACTTGCCGGCCGCGGCGGTGTCGCCCAGGTGATCAAGGAACGAGTTCATTTCCTCGGCGGTGAGAATTGCTGGCAGGCGCCTGGGGAGTTTCGGCGTGGCCACCAGACGGGCCGGATTCCGCTTGACGTGCTTCTCGCGCACGCAATATTTGAAGAAGGTGCGCAGCGAAGCCAGATGGCGTGCCACGGAGGCGCGTTCGAGGCCCCGGTCATAGAGCGAACTGATATATTCGCGGATGATGCGATGGTCCACTTCTCCGAGCGGAAGCGTCTTTTCCCCCGGCGGGGTCAGAAAATCGGCGAACTCCTGCGTGTCCCGCCGGTACTCGCGAACCGTCAAAGGCGAGACATTGCGTTCGTATCGCAGATAATGAACAAAGCCTTCAATCAACTGTTTCATCCGGCCCGCCCGTGCATCGCAGTTGCACGGCCAATGTAGCAGGATGCCCGGAGGTTGCAAGAGCGCAGCGGGCGGTCGGCACGGGAAAGTGACCCGCCCGACAGCCCATGAGCAACTGTTGGACGCGGTTGCTCGCGCGTTCAGATAAATCTGCGGAAGGAGATACGGAAGCATGAAGATTTCGGGATGGCAAAGCAGGGCGGGGCGGACCGCGAGTCCGGCAGCCGGGATGGGGCGGACCTTTGTATGGCGCCGCATGATGGCGTGCGTTTTGCTCGCCGCGGCGGCGAGCTTCGCCGCTGGAACCGGCACGGCGCTGGCTGGCCCGCGGCCGGGCCCTTCGAAGACGCTGACCATCGAGCACATCTATGGCGCGCCAAGCCTGAGCGGCTCGCTTGCCCGCGGCGTCGAGTGGTCCCCGGACAGCACGCGCATCTCCTACTTCGAAAGCAAAGGCCATGGCGCCGAACTGGTGACGCGGGATGCGCGCACTGGCCGTCGCCACGTTCTGCTGAAGGAGGAAGAGCTGGCGTCGGCGATGCCTCCGGCGGAAAGTTCGGCGGTGCAGGCCACTGGCCTCGGGCGCGTGCAAGCCCCCGATTACCTGTGGTCTCCGCGAGGAGATTCCCTGCTCCTGATCGGCGGCAGCAGGGTGGTGCTGCTCGACCTCGCGACGAAGTCGGCGCGCACCCTGGCCAGCTCCGATTCCGCCCATCCCATCGCCGACCCCAAGTTTTCACCCGACGGAAACTGGGTGAGTTTCGTGCGTGACGCGAATCTGTGGCTGGTGAACGTGGCCAGCGGCGAGACGAAGCAGCTCACCTTCGGCGGCGGCGCGGGGATTCGGGACGGCCAGCTCGATTGGCTCTATCCCGAAGAACTGGATGCCTCCACGGCCTACTGGTGGGCGCCGGATTCCTCGAAGGTCGCCTACTATGAAATGGATGAACGGCCGGTGAAGCGCTATCCGATTCTGGACATGAGCTCGCTCGCCGGAGCCATCGAATACACCCGCTTCCCCATGGCCGGCGAAGCGAACCCCATTGTGCACGTCAGCGTTGTCGCAATTGGCTCACCCGGACCGTCCGCCCAGCCTCGCCGGATGGATACGGGCGCGGACACGGATGTCTATCTCCCGCGTGTGGTCTGGCTGCGGGACAGCCGGCGCGTGGCCATCGAACGCCTGAACCGCGCCCAAAACCGCTTGGACCTGTTGTTCTGCGACGCGGCGACCGGCACCTCCCAAACCATCCTTACCGAGAAGGACCCCTACTGGATCAACCTCGCCAATGATCTCTACTTCTTCTCCGACAGCCAGCGCTTCCTGTGGTCGAGCGAAAGGACCGGATTCCGGCACTACTATCTCTACGATCTCTCCGGCAAGCTGCTTGGCCCGCTGACGCAGGGCGAGTGGGGCATTCTCGGCAATGGCGGATTTGGGCCGGGAGCCGGGAGCCATCCGGCGGTGGATGAGACGCGCGGTTTCATCTACTTCCTGTCGAACAAGGATGAGGTGGTCGGCAGGCAGCTCTACCGCGTCTCCCTCGAGGACAAGAGCATCGTCCGGATCACGAGCGCGGCGGGGACGCACGACCCGCTCATCGCGCCGGATGTCTCCGGGTTCGTGGACACATACTCGAACACCATGACCCCGCCACGCCAAAGCCTTCGCCGCGCCGACGGATCACGCATCGCCTACCTCACCGGAGACAACGCGCGCGCCCTCGGGCCCTATCACCTCTCTCCAGTGGAATTCCTGAACGTCGCCGCGGACGACGGCACCAAGCTTTATGCCGCGATGATTCGCCCGGCTCATTTCGATGCCGCGAAAAAATATCCGGTGCTGATCGATGTCTACGGCGGGCCCGATGACCAGAATGTCCGCAACGCCTGGGGCGGCCAGGATTTTCTTTGGCTCGAGATGATGGCCGAGAAGGGCTACCTCATCTTTGCGCTTGATAACCGCGGCTCCTGGGGACGCGGCCACGCCTTCGAGACTCCCATTTTTCACCGGCTCGGCAAGGTGGAGCTCGACGACCAGCTCGCCGGAGTGAACTACTTGAAATCGCTTCCCTATGTGGACGCCGCGCGCATCGGCATCTGGGGATGGAGTTACGGAGGGACGATGACGCTCGAAGCCCTGTTCAATGCTCCGAACGTCTTCAAGGCGGGAGCAGCCGTGGCCCCAGTCAGCGACTGGCGGCTCTACGACACCGCCTATACCGAGCGCTACCTGGGCCTCCCGCAGGATAACCCCGTCGGATATGCAGACAGCTCTCCCGTGAATCAGGCCGCAGGCCTCCGGGGCAGACTCTTCCTCGCCCATGCCACCGGCGACGACAACGTGCACTTCGCCAACACCTCCGAGGTCATCAACAAGCTGATTCTCGCCGGCCGATATCCCGACAAACTCGCCATCTTCCCCGGCCGCGGCCATTCCATCTCCGATCCCGCGGCGCGCATCGTCCTCTTCCGGCAAATCTCCGCGTTCTTCGACCATGGCCTATGAAGCACGGCATCGCCAGACAACTTTGCAGAAGGGCGGCGGTTACAATACAATTGGGGGCGCGGGGACCACAAAGCGGGGGCCCTCGATTCAAGGGCGGATCACGGAGTATTCTTGCGCAAGCCGATGGGATTCTTGCCGGTAGTTTCACGCGTACGAAACGACGGTTTCCTTCGTTGGATGCCGGGCCTGGCCTTGGCCCTGGTGGCCGCCATAGCGCCCGGTGCGGGGGCCCGTGCGGCAGGTAAGCCCGGCGCGCGCGCGAATGCATCAAACGCGGACGTGAATCGCTCGAGCAAACTGTTGGACCGTGGATTTCGCCAGCTCTATGATCTCGATTTTCACGGCGCGCGCGCGGAATTCCGGAGCTACGAACAGTCCTCTCCCGCCGACCCGCTGGCTCAGGCGGCCCTGGCAGCCAGCTATCTCTACGAGCAGTTCAACGCGAGGGGCGTGCTGACCTCCCAGTTCTTCCTGGACGACGAGAAGCTGCTTCGCGGCGTGGACGGAAGCCCGGCCCAGAACCGTAACGAGCCGTTCCT
>JAJXZD010000183.1 GCA_021780215.1 Acidobacteriota bacterium | reverse complement strand
GATACATTGCAAGAGGCTTTTCGCCATCAGGTCCGCTGGATTCTGAGCATTCGCCACTCGCGCCCGTGGGGCCACCGTGCGCTGATTTTCTCGCAAGCCCTGCCGTGGGCCCTGCTGGCCGCCTGGATCGCGCCTTCCGGTTGGCTGGCTGCGGGCTATCTGGCCAGCTATGGCGTTCTGCGAGCGGGCCTGGCGATGGTTGTGGGAGTCCGGGGAATGAAAGATTCGCTTGTGCGACGGAGACTTTGGATGTTGCCGCTGCGCGACGCATTCGCGTTCGCCGTCTGGATCGCGAGTTTCTTCCCGCAGCGCATTCGCTGGCGCGACCGCGAATTCCTTGTCCGCGAGAAGCGCCTTGTGCCCGTCGAGCGGCGCTGAAGCCGGCGGGGAATATCCGTGCCGGCTCACGGGGCCGCGCGCGTCCCGTGCGACCCTGGGTTGACGAATTCCTCCGGCCCCATTAAAGTAAGAGCAGGTCGCAATCGCGGCCTTTTTTGTTGTCTCCCGCCAGCTGGGAGGTCGTACAATTGGCAGTACATCAGACTCTGGATCTGATTATCCTGGTTCGAGTCCAGGCCTCCCAGCCAAATTTCCCCATCGCGTAAGGCAAGATTTTTTCTCACCGAATAAGTTCT
Organism: Acidobacteriota bacterium; assembly: GCA_021780215.1. Taxonomy (GTDB): domain Bacteria; phylum Acidobacteriota; class Terriglobia; order Acidiferrales; family UBA7541; genus Palsa-295. The sequence continues at coordinate 5,071 of JAJXZD010000183.1, read as the reverse complement.
CGTGCCGTGGTTTCGATGCGCGCGCCAATAGATTACCAGCGCATTGAGGCAACTGGCCGCACGGGCCCAGCCGCGGAAGATTTCTCTCCATGCGGCCTCGCGGCGCAATCGTTTGCATTGGCACACCCGTGGGTATAATCTCCGAGTCCGAAGAGGCGCCTGTCCCGGGAAGGGACAGTGCGAGTTGTGGTGTCTTGACAACAATATATGAAGGGAAGTATACAGGGGCCGTCGTAAGGGATGGCAGCGCGCGCTGATGCCGCGCCCTGGTTGCCCAGGGAGGCAAGCAGCGGGTAGCGCGGAGCCGTTCGGTGGTCCAGACGGCAGGAGGATTGCATCATGGAAAGACGAAAACTGCTGGCAATGTTGGGTCTCAGCCCGGCGCTGGTTGCCGGTTCCCCGGCTTACGCGCGCACCGGGGCAAAACATGCTCCGGAAGTCTCTTCCGCCGCTGAAGGTGGCCCGATTAGCGTGTTGAACCCGGCGATCCCGGGCAAGCTGGCGACGCGGTATCCGCTGGCGCCTCCGCTTGAAAGCCTGGACAACAAGACGATCTACATGGTCAATCTGGCGTGGGAGGGCCCGGACGCCGCCAACTATTTCTACGGAGCCATGCGGGAATGGCTTGCCAAACGCTACCCCGGCATCAAGACCGCAGTGGGGGTGACGGCCGAGGGAATGTTCGGCACCGATCCGGCCATCCTGAAGCAGATCACGGACAATAAAGCCGACGCTGTGATTGTCGGCGTAGCCGGTTGAAACGGCTGCTGCGCGGCCGTGGGCCGCTGGGCAAAGCAAATTCAGCTGCAGTTGAAGATTCCAGCCATCGGCATCGCCTCTTCCAACATTGTGCACTATGCCACGGGCTACAATTTCAAATACAACAACGGCATGCCGATCCGCTACGTCTCCGTGCCATTTCCGTTTACGGGACAGCCGCGCGCCGTGGACGTTGGATACGTGACCGGCAAAGACATGCTCAGCGGTCAGCCGCTGATGAGCGCGATCATCAGCGCCCTCACCAGCCCGCGAACGGCCGAGGAAATGGTAGCGGGGACGCCCTCGGAACAGGCCGCTGAATCGAAGGTTCTCCCGCCCGATTCCGAAGAGAATCTGCGGCGCCTGTTTGAGGACAAAGGCTGGACCGATTACAACTGGGTCAATCTCCCCACCGAAAAGCGCGTCACCGAGATGCTTAAGGGCACCAGCCACAAGCCCAGCGAGGTGATTAAGACCATAGACATCACCGGCGGATTGCGGCAACTCACCGTTGAGAAAGTGGCCATCAGCGCCGTCATGGCCGGGGCCTCGCCGGAACATTTCCCGGTAATCCTGGCGCTCGCGACGCAGGCTCCCTTCGGCAATTCCACCAGCTCGATGGCCAACATGGTCGTGATCAGCGGCCCCATCCGCAAGCGGCTCAATTTCAATCCCGGGACGAATTCCCTGGGTCCCTATAACCGGTCGAATGCCGTCGTCGGCCGCGCCTTTACTTTGGTCTCGAAGACCGCCGGCGACCTGCGCAACAACGTCAATGCCTGGGAAAGCCTGGGCAGCAATTTTCAGTACAATAACCTGTGTTTTGCCGAGAATGAGGAGAACCTTCCGGAAGGCTGGGAGCCTCTGCACGTGCAAATGGGCTTTCAGCCGACGGATAGCATCGTCTCAGTCGGCGTCGGTTGGACCAGCATTTCGAGCGTTGGGGGCAGCCAGAGCCTCTACCCGACCCATTTCCTGATGCGAGACTACATGCGTTCCCTTTCCGCCTCGGGCTCCTCCGCCACAATTCTGCTGGATCCCACCGTCGCGGCGCTGCTCAAGGACACTCATGGGTTCAAGACCAAGGAGCAATTGAGCGAGTGGTTCTCGCAGAATGTGGAGACGACGGCAGGCACCTACTGGGGCAACGGAGTCATTCAAAGCGTTAACGTTCCGCTGGCTCTGCAGGGTCTCGAGCCGTACGCGAGCTGGAGAAAGCTGCCGTCCGACACCCTCATCAAGCCGTTCATCAATCCCAAGGCGGTCCATGTTGTCGTTACCGGAGGGAAAATTCAGACGACGTGGTTTGTCACGGATTTCGGCCTGCGTCGCGGAGTAAAGGTGGACGACTGGGCGTGAAACGCAAGCCTCGCGGAGGGGCAGGGGCCGGCGTTGGCCCCTGTCTTCCGTGGGCAGCGCGGCCCTTGGGAGCGAGAGCAGAATCCGAGTGTCGGCTGGGCCGTATTGAATTCACACAAGGTATTTCAGGAACGCCGTTCGAGTGTGCCACGCGGGGAATTGAGCAGGCGTATTTATAGACGTGAGTTCACAACGCTCTCCAAGGGAGATTGACACCATGCAGGAAACGCTCAGATATCAGTCCGGGAGGAGACGGACGTTCGCTCGCTTCCTCGCGTCTGTTGTGACGATGGCCGCCAGCATCGCGTTTGCGGCACCGCTCGCCAGCGGCCAATGGTCCACGGTGGATGGCGATTCGGGCAATACGCGCTATTCCTCGTTATCGCAGATCAATGCGCAGAATGTGACGCAGCTCGGCGCCGCCTGGATCTCGGAAAAAATGCAACCCGCGCCGACGTCGCGTGCCATGCCGGTGTTTGACGACGGATTGCTGTTCGTCACCGCCCCGCCGTCCGTGTACGCCGTGAGCATCAGCACGGGAAAGATAGCGTGGCGCTACAATCCAGGCCCCGGAGCCCTGCCCGCGCGAGAAGGCGTGGCGGTGGGCGACGGAATGGTGTTCGTCGGACTGTCCAACGCGAATGTGGTAGCGCTCCGCGAGAATACGGGCGAACTTGTCTGGAAGACTTTCGTTGGCGACCACCTGCATGAACCCTCCGCAGGCGCTTCCGGCGCGCCCCTGTTTGCCGATGGGCTTGTATCCATCGGTTTGAACGCGGACTACGGATATCGGGGGCAGATCATCGCTCTCGATGCGAAGACCGGACGCGAGGCGTGGCGCTTTTTTGTTGTGCCTGCACCGGGACAGCCGGGGTCGGAGACGTGGCCGAAGAACAACAACTCCTGGCAGCACGGGGGCGGAGCTATTTGGCTGGTCGGCACGTCGGATCCCCAGTTGGGTATGGTCTTCTATGTGACCGGAAATGCCGTTCCGCAATATGCCGGCGAAAACCGGCCCGGCGACAACCTCTTTACCGATTCCGTCCTCGGCCTGGACTCCAAGACCGGCAAACTCCGCTGGTACTATCAAGTGGTTCACCACGACATCTGGGAAGCCGACATCGCCGAGCCGCCGGTCCTATTCACGGATCGAGTGAACGGCAAGCCGGTCAAAGCAATCGCCGCCATACGCACCGACGGATATCTCTTCATGCTGGATCGCGTCACGGGAAAGCCGCTGGACCGTATCGTGGAGCGCCCTGTTCCGCAGGACCCGTTCCAGAAGACTGCGGCGACGCAGCCCTATCCCGTCGGCGCCCAACCCGCCCTTCCCGATTGCGGCTACTGGAGGAAGCAGCCCTTGCCGCAGGGATTCGAGGTGGGGTGCTTTTTCACCCCCGCGTCGGCGCAGAAGCCCAACCTTCTGGGGCCTGTCTACGGCATGCGGGCCACCCCGATGGCGTATGATCCGCAAACCCGGTTTTTCTACGTCACCGGCAACGCCGGTCTGCAATGGTTCCGGCGCGCCGCCGACCCGGACTTTTTCAGCCTCAGTTTCAACGGGCGCGTCCCGGGCCTGAACCAATTGGGCTATGGCGTTCTCGCTGCGATTGACAGCCGCACCGACAAGATTGCCTGGAAGAAGGAATTCCCTGAGCTGCGCCCGAGCGGCGCGCTCACCACTGCGGGAGACCTTGTCTTTCAGATGGTTGGAGACGGCAGCATGCAGGCTTACGATGCCAAGAGCGGTACGCTCGCTTGGCAGTTTCAGACTGGCACAACCGGTGGCAGTCCTCCCATTTCGTTCGAGAGCGACGGACAGCAATACATCGCCACGGTTGTCGGCGGCGCCATCTGGGCCTTCAAATTGGGCGGGACGATCCCAGCGCGGCCTGCGCCCCCTGCTCCTCCGCAAGGCAGATTTACTGGCGCCGTTGTCGACACTTCCACCATCGAGACTTCCACGCTCGCGCGGGATGCGGGCATCACCGGTGAGCATTACTTCACCGACGAATATGAGTTCAATCCCTACCTCGCGCGAGTCAAGGCGGGCACCCGCGTCGTCTGGAAGAACAACGGCACACTGACCCACACCATCGTTGCCTTGGATGGATCGTGGTCCACGGCACCGTTGGGTCCGCTGGATGTCGGCACGGTCAAATTCGACAAGCCAGGCAAGTATCCCTACCATTGCAAGGAGTACCCGTGGGAGTACGGCGAAATCATCGTTGAGCCGGCATCGCCGGGGCAGGCGTCCACCTCCGGGCAAAAGTAAGGGTCGCCTGGCGGCGCGCCAGGAGAGTATCATTGCTCCGGCGCGCCGCTCGCTGGCGTGTAGACCGCGTCCGGGGGTGACTCATGATCAAGAAAATTCTGATCGGCCTGGGCATCTTTCTTGTTGTGCTTGTTGTGGTCGCTCTCGCTTTGCCATTTCTGATTGATGCAAATCGCTTCAAACCAATGCTGGAATCCGATCTTTCCGCCGCGCTTGGGCGCAAGGTACAGATTGGGAATATTCAACTCGCCATCTTTTCCGGCGGGGTCGCCGTGGACAGTTTTTCCGTTGCCGACGACCCGGCCTTCAGCCGGTCCGATTTCCTGACGACCAAAAAACTGACCGCCGGAGTGGCTCTTTTCCCGCTGATTTTTTCGAAGAAGCTGCAAGTCCACTCCTTCCGCATCGAAGACCCGCGGGTGGTCCTGCTGCGCGCTCCGGACGGACGATGGAATTTTTCAAGCCTGGGCGCGGGCGGGGCAAAGCATCCCTCCGCAGCGCCAGCCCATTCCGGGGATGATTCTGAGGCCGCAAGCGACATCACCGTCGAGAAATTCGAAATCGCCAACGGGACGATCGTTGTGGGATCGTCTGGGGCGAAGGGGAAGACGGAGACCTATCAGAACGTGAACCTCGACGCCTCCAATCTTTCCTACATCTCGCAGTTTCCCTTCAAGC
>JAJXZD010000238.1 GCA_021780215.1 Acidobacteriota bacterium | reverse complement strand
CCGCGCTCGATGCCAGCGCTGCGGAAACTTGGCCCCCTGTATAGCAACTGCCAGATCTGGTCGGAGAAAATCCGGCAAGCCTTCGGCTCGGTACGCTAGCGATTGGGGGAGCGTGCGGCGTTGTGCGCGCGCACTTCCTCGGCGCGAGGGGAAGGTCTTCCCCGCTCGCGCCGCAATCGTTAGCCTGCTCCGATTAGTCGCCCATCAGATGCAGACGGACTCTCTCGGCCAGCAAGACCGGGCCGCTGGGGGTATTGAAGAGCAATCCCGCAACGGAGACGACGTCGTTCACGACGATGCTCGACATGTCGTTCACGTCCTCGAACCCGGTTGGCCCGAAAGTCTGCACCTGAATCTGCGTGATCCCTGCATTGACAAATAGCGGGGAGAGATTGCCCAGAGTGAAGTTCGGAATGTTTATGGCAGTCACCGTGCCGGAAATCTGAACGGTATCTAGGCGGATCGAGTCCGTGGTGATGGCTGGCCCAGACGTTCCCGATGTCACGTTGACCGGATGCACCATGACGTTCTGCCCAGGCATCAGGTCATTGATCGAGGCAAAAGAGAACCCGCTGGGGAGCGTCAGGTTACAGGAGTCCACAGCGAAGGCCGCTCCGGGATTGATCGTGACCGTGGCCACATTGCCCACAGCTGCTCCTTGCATCGGGGATTGCTCGCCCTCGATCACCATTTGGAACTGTCCGCTGGTGGCGTTGACCGATGTGATGGTGCCGTCCACTCCCTCTTTGAAGTTGTCCTCCAGCGCAACCTGAGTGGCCACGAGCGTCGCGGAGCCGCCGCCATTGTCATCCATCATTCCGCCCATATTGTTGTCATCCGTTTCGCCGAAAACCACGCTCACAAACTGATTCACTTGGAGGCACATGAAATTATCCGTTGTGCAGCCTGCCTGGGCGAAGTCCTCAAACTCTGTGCTGCTGTTTACCGTGACTACGAGCGGCTGTCCGGTTTCGATGTCGGTCAATGTGAACTGGTTCGAGCCGATGGCCGTCACCTGGCCGGAAACTTCCTGATGGTCGCCCATTTGCCCCTGTTGAGGTATAGGAACAGTGGATACGGCAAGGGTGGGGGAAATCGAGAGATCGCTCTGCACGGAAGCGTTCAGGTTGAAATCCGTTTCCAGCTCGATGGGCATTCCGTTGGTGATCGTGAGAGGAAACGGAGAAGTCGAAATGGTGACGGAGGCGGGGTTGAGGGGCGGCTGCAGTTGGCAGGTCTGGCCCGGGGCGCAGGTTTGACCGCCGACCGTGTAGGGTTGACCGGAATCGTTCTGAACCGTCAGCCTGGGGTTGGAGAAGGTCATCATGAGGCTCTGGTAAGTCCCCGCGGGCACGCTGGCCGTGTTGAGCAGGATGCTGTTGGTTTGCAGGTTCTCAAGCTCGATGTCGTCCGGACGCGGAATGAGGGAAACCGCTGATTGGCCCGTTGCGGAGGGCTGCAAGCTCGCCCCGGTAACCTCAATTTCAAAGGACAAGATCGCCACACCGGATGGCGGTGTATCCTTCATGGTCACCGATACAGGTATACCGCTTTGCGTCGCGGTGTTGCTCGAATGAGAACCGCAGCCTGTGAAGGCAAGAATGCAAAGCGAAAGCCCCGCCAAATAGTGCCACCCCTTACGCATGAGGTCCTCCCGGAAAATGAGAAACACCCTGACTAAAAGCCCGCTAATGGGATGCAATCGCTGGGCCGAAGGTTTAATTGCCGTGATATCAGAGCGCTGAGAGGGGGACTCGCGCGCTGCGGTGGAAAAATTTGCACGCTGTGATACTACTTTTTACACATTTTTCGACGGCAAACTACCGTGCAGGGATTCATTTCGGACCGCCATCTCTCGTTTGGAGGGATACTAGCAAGGGCCCCCTGGCTGCGAATCAAAAGAGACGCGGCTCCTGCGGCGGTTCATTCGCCACTTGAGACAGCTCGGGATAATGGTCGCGGAGAGTCTCGGGCACCTTCACCTTCGCGCCGCTGAGCATGTGGATGAGTTGGAGTGCGTTCACCACCCCTTTTCCCTGGTAGTGATTGTTAGTGACGACGAAGACCGTGTCGGCATGGTGTGCGACCGCGCGGATGCGTACCACCCAAGGGACAAGTTCTTGTTCGCTGTAAAGATAGTTGTAGCGCTCCGCGGGAGGGGCGGCGGGATCGTCGCTGAACCAGGTATCGTAGCGCCGTCCATGCAGGCGAATGTATCCCACCGCCGAGGTAGTCCGCTCGCTGGGTTTCACTGAGAGGCCGATAATCGGCTGGTCAATGTTGCAGAAACCCACGCCCCGCCGGTGCAGGAATTCGTAGAATTCACCGCTCTGCCACGACGCGTGCCGGACTTCAACCACAAGCGGATATTCCTGGAAGGCGTCAAAGAGCTGCCGCAGGCGGGACAGGTTTTCGGGCGTCCGGTGAAAGGAGAAAGGAAATTGGAGCAGCACAGCGCCGAGCTTTCCAGAGCGGTGCAGCACGTCGAATCCGGCGCGCACGGCCTGTTCGTCCGCAGAAGTGGCTTTGGGCTCGTGGGTAAATTGGCGCCATAGCTTGGCCGTGAACACGAAGCTGGGATTAGAGGCGACGCGCTCGATCCAATGCTCCGCCATCGCGGGCTGGATCGGGTGGTAGAACGAAGTGTTAATTTCGATGGTATCGAAAAATTCCGCGAGATAGCTCGCTTCGTGAAAGTCTCCGGGGCGCCGCGCAGGATATACAATGCCCTTCCAGTCCGGGTATGACCATCCGGCAGGCCCGACACGGATGCAAGCCGGCACCGGCGATTGCTCGCCGGACGAAGCGGCTGGGTTCGGGGTTTTGCGGTCGGAAGGAGGCATTCACAAGGAGTATAGCCCTTGCTCTTCTCACCCCAAAGGTGCATACATCAGCTTAGGGTTGCGGCGCGGTATAGTCCATAAGGTCCGAAGGGTGGCCTGGTGTGCGAAATGGCTTCAAGCCATCCAGCTTGGATAAGGAAGCGAATGAAGGCTGGCTGGGAACACTTTTCGCACGGCGCGGATATTGGCGTGCGCGGGTTCGGCGAGACCGCCGAAAAAGCCTTTGAGCATGCTGCGCTTGCGCTCACGGCGGTCGTTGCCGATGTCTCAAGGATCGAGCAAAAGGAGAGCGTGGAGGTGCAGTGCCAGGCGCCCGATCTGGAGCTTCTGTTCGTCAGCTGGCTCAATGCGGTGGTCTATGAGATGGCGGTGCGCCGGATGTTGTTCAGCGGGTTTCGCGTGGTTATTTCTGGTGGTTCGTTGTCAGGGACGCTTTCCGGGGAACCCGCTGATCCGGAACGGCACCGCGCGGCCGTCGAAGTGAAGGGCGCAACGGTTACATCACTGCAGGTGGCGCGCGACGCCGCGGGGTGGTGGATGGCGCAGTGCGTGGTGGACGTCTGAGCGGAAGGAACAGCGATGGATCCGGAATCCTTGGAGCGCCATGGCGAGTTTGAATGGTGGATTCCAGCCGCTGGCGAGATGCGCGTGCCGGGCATCATCTATGCCGATCGAAAGCTGATTGAGGAGATGGATGAGAAGGTTCGCGAACAGGTGGTGCACGTCGCGGCTTTGCCGGGTATTCAGCGCGCCTCCTATGCCATGCCCGACGCCCATTGGGGCTATGGATTTCCCATCGGCGGGGTTGCAGCCTTTGATCCCGCGGAAGGCGGAGTCATTTCGGCCGGCGGAGTGGGATTCGACATCTCCTGCGGCGTCCGCACGCTGCACACAAAGCTCGATGCGAGCGCGCTCGAAGCCAGCAAGGAAGAACTCGCGGACGCACTCTTTTATAGCGTTCCGGCGGGAGTCGGCAGCACAGGCGCAATCCGGCTCGGTGCCGACGAGATGGAGGAGATGCTTCGCGGCGGGGCGCAATGGGCCGTCACACGCGGCTTTGGAATACGCGCCGATCTCGAACGTATTGAAGAGGGAGGCCGGGCTGCGGATGCCAGGCCCGAATGTGTCTCCGCCGAAGCGAAAAAGCGCCAGGCGCATGAAATGGGAACGCTTGGGTCCGGCAATCACTATCTGGAAATCCAGCGTGTGGCGGAGATTTTTGATCGCGAACTCGCCGCCGATTTTGGCTTGCGGCAGGATGCGCTTGTCGTGAGCATCCATTGCGGGTCGCGGGGGATGGGCCATCAGGTGGGAACGGACTATCTGAAGAGAATGGTGGTGGAGGGGTACCGCCCGATTCCGGACCGCGAGCTGGCCTGTGCCCCGATTCAGTCTGAATTGGGCCGCCAGTATCTTGGCGCGATGCGAGCCGCGACGAACTGCGCATTGGCCAATCGGGAGATTATCACTCACCTGGTGCGCGAGGCGTTTGGCCGGGTCCTGCCGGCCGCCGAGTTGACGCTGCTGTATGACGTGTCCCATAACACGTGCAAGATCGAGCGCCACCCTGTTGATGGGGAGGCGCGCGAGCTCTTTGTCCATCGCAAGGGGGCCACGCGCAGTTTCGGGCCGGGACATCCCGATCTGCCGCCCTCTCTGCAGCGCGCGGGCCAGCCGGTTCTGATCGGGGGCACGATGGGAACGGAATCCTACATTCTCGCGGGCACCGGAGAGAGCGAGGGGTTGGCTTTTTCATCCGCGTGCCATGGCGCTGGACGCTCGATGAGCCGGACGCAGGCCACCAGGCACTGGCGGGGGCGCCAAGTGGTCGAGGAGCTGCGCGAGCAGGGGGTGCTGGTGCGCACGCGGTCCTATCGAGGAGTGGCGGAAGAGGCTCCAGGGGCTTACAAGGATGTCAGCGCCGTGGCTGCCGCGGCCGAACATGCTCATCTAGCGCGCCGGGTGGCCCGTCTCGTGCCAGTGATTTGCGTCAAGGGGTGATGCCAGTGAGGGATGGCTCCTGCAACTTGAGGGCGCTCGGTCCCATTCCGGGCAGGGGCCATATTGCTTTTAGAGAGGTGTCAAATGAAGAGGAACGTGATCGTGTACAGCCAGCCTGGCTGACTATTTTGTTCCAAGGTGAAAGAGTTTCTTTCCCAAGAGAAGATTGATTTCATAGAGCGCAATATCATGGCCGATGCGAGCGCACTCGCAGAGCTCGGAAGGCTTAAGCACATGAGCACCCCTGTGACGCTGATTGACGGGGAGGCCGTGGTGGGCTTTGACGTGCCCAACCTGCGCGCTCTTTTGAGCCGCTGAAACCAAAGCTAAGAGCAGGAGGCGCTGTTTCCTCTCGCCATGCGCCATGGCGGTTACTTGCGCCTGTGGGGAACCCGTGCTACCTGCCGAAATCTTGTTTCCAATCCTGGCGATCCCGCATCACAATAGTTCTGGGCCAGCGGCCTTTCGAGTCCTGGACACGGGAGAGAATCATGAGTCTGACCACCAAGCCTGCCAACGTCGCTTCACCGGAAACCCAGGCGTCCAATCCCCTGCGGGCGCTGCTCGGCTTCGGCCAGTCCGTATGGCTGGACTACATCCGGCGCAATCTAATGTCCACTGGAGAGCTTGCGCGCCTGATTCACGAGGACGGTCTTCGCGGTATGACATCCAACCCGGCGATTTTTGAGAAGGCCATTGTCGGCAGCAGCGACTATGCCCTAGCCCTCGCGGAACTCGCCGCCCGCAAAGACCTGGACGCCAAGGGCATCTACGAGCAGATGGCCATTCGCGACGTGCAGGATGCCGCGGACGCGTTTCGCCCCGTCTACGTCGAGTCGAATCGGCGCGACGGCTACGTAAGCCTCGAAGTCTCGCCCTATCTGGCGC
>JAJXZD010000073.1:20298-23333 GCA_021780215.1 Acidobacteriota bacterium | reverse complement strand
TCTTTTTTGCCGGAACCGGGGGCGGTGCGATTGTCATCGGCGTGCTGGGCGATTTTCTCGGATACCGTTTCCCCGCGAACATTGCCGTCGCCTTCGGCGTCGCGGCGATAGCCTTTTCCACGATTTTCCTGATACTGGACCTGGGGCATCCCGAAAAATTTCTGCGAGCCATGCGGCATCCCGAGACCTCCTGGATTTCGCGCGGCGTCTTCATCCTGTCCGCGGCGATTCTCTCTGGCGCCCTCGTGGTTTTCCTGTGGGTCGGGCCGTTGGGCGGGCATTTCGTGAGCCTCGCGCGCTTCCGCGAGGCCGCTGAGGCGGCCGCCTTCATCTTTGCGCTGGCGACGTGTATCTACACGGGCATACTGCTTGGCATCGTGATCAGCCGGCCGTTTTGGAACAACCCTTTGCTTCCCGTTCTATTTCTCATCTCCGCCATCTCCACCGGAATCGGAGGCATCTTCCTCGTCGCCCCGCTGGCCTGTTCCGCGCTGGGCTTCGCCGGGCATGAGACGGCTCAATTTCTGGGCCGTCTCGAGTCGTGGGACATCTTGCTGGTGCTCGCCGAAGCCATCGCGGTCTATCTATATTTCACACTGGTTTTTGATCGCGCGCCGGAGGCGGCCGCCTTGCTGCTGAAAGGCCGCCTGGCAGGCCTTTTCTGGGGGGGCTTCCTGGGCGCGGGCCTTCTGATTCCGGTGGTGATCGAAGTTTTTTCTTCCGTGATGCATGTGGGCACGTCGCCCTGGTTTTCTCCTATGGCGGCTGGAATCTTTCTGCTGGCCGGCGGCTTCCTCATGCGCCTCCTGATCCTGGCCGCGGGGATTCGGAGCCCGCTGGTGGTGCGGACGGCATTTCAAGTGCGGCCCGGAAGCTGATTGGGCGGCTGCCCACGGCGCCGGCGGAAGCAGGGCACAGAAGCAGGACGATGAACGGCCGATTTGAATCCAAGGTGGCGTTCGTGACCGGAGGAACATCGGGTCTCGGGCGCGACGCCGCGCTCGCCTTCGCCCGTGAGGGTGCGAAGGTTGTCTTCACCGGACGACGTTCGGACGCGGGCGAAGAGGTGGCTTCGGCGATCCGGAAGCAAGGCGGCGAGGCGCTATTCGTTCGCGCCGACATCTCGCGGGAAAGCGACGTGGCCGCCGCCGTCAAAGCCTGCGTCCGCGCCTTTGGAAGCCTGGACTGCGCCCTGAACAATGCGGGGATTGACGGGACGTTGATGGTCCCGATGGCTGAGTACCGGACCGACGTGTGGGATGCGGTGGTCCGAACGAACCTCAGCGGCACGTTTTTTTCGATGAAATACGAGATTTCCGAGATGCTGAAGCGCGGCGGCGGCTCCATCGTCAACATGTCGGCGATGGCCGGACTGCGCAGCGGGCGCCGCACCGGCGCGGCCTACAACGCAACCAAGCATGGAATCATCGGGTTGACCACCACCGGGGCCGTGGAATACGCGTCCCAGGGAATTCGCGTCAACGCAGTGTGTCCCGCCCTGATTCAGACACCGATGTCGGAGGCGACTTTTCTCAAGGACGAGGCCATGGTGCAGAAGGCGCTTCAAATGTACCCCCTGGGCCGGATTGGACGGCCCGAAGAGGTGACGTCGCTCGTGCTCTGGCTTTGCTCCGCAGAGGCCTCCTTCATGACGGGAACTGCCATCCCCGTGGACGGAGGATCCCTGCTGATTTGAGGCAACGGATTGTACTCATCCCGGTGAGGAATGGGAGGGAGGGCAATATGGCATTCAAGGTAAAGGCGACCCTGGTTGAGTTCATGGGCGATGAGAAAAGATTTCCCTGCCACTTCGGATACAAAATCGGAGATTCATTCATTTACGACGGAGAGGAGTTCCTTGGAAGAATCTGCCCGGGATTACTCGGTCCAATGACCCCCGTCCTCGCCGCGATTCGCACCGCTGGCAATAGCTTTTCGGCGGGCATCCCTTTCCGCTATTCCGGCCTCAGCGCGAAAGATGAGAGCATGAAGCAGTATGACGGACTCGGATTCCGCCCGCTGAAGGAAGTGCCTGAGGGCGCTCAGCCACAGCATCTCAAGGGCCTTCCCGTGACGCCCCCCGAGACCAGGCAGGGCGGCTGGACATTTGTGTGCGGCGATGCCCGCACGTCCGCCTTCTTCTTTGTGGAGGCCATTGACATTGCTTCCAAAGGATATGACGTGCCTTATTACCGGCGCTCGATGGCCCTCCTCGAAAAGATCAAGGCCCAGCCTGGCGTGACCCGCGATGAGATCATCGGAAAATTCAACGAGTGGGAGAGAAACGAGATCTATCCGCCGCTCAATCCGATGCTCGTCGAATGCCTGCTCGACGAGATGGCCCAGGTGCACTATCTCGAGAAGCGCGACGGAAAATACTATCCGCTCGATCGCGCGTTCCAATCGGCGTAATCCGGTTGCGCCGCTTTCCTGGCCTTCTTGCCCGTTCCTTGTGTGCGGTGCCGCGGCGGCCTCTCCCGCGCTAATGGCTGTGGGGCACCATCCACAGCAGGAGAGCCGCGCTGGCCACCAGGCAGTAGATGCCGAACCAATGCCAGCGTCCCTGTTCGAGCCATCTGCTCAGCCATTTGAGAGCAATGAGCCCGGCCAAGAAGGCAAAAACAGCGCCCAGGGCGCTGGGCACGACGGCGGAGCTGAGCATCACGCCGATATGATGGTGTTGCGCCTGATACAGCCTCCAGGCCTCGCGCGCGATTGCCGCCGGAGTGAGGACCACCGCCAGCGCAAAACTGAAATCTTCGGCGCGAACCTTCGCCACGCCGGAAAGCATGCCCACCGAGATGGTTGCGCCGGAGCGGGAGAATCCGCGAAAGGGCAAGCAGAGGCCCTGCACGGCGCCGATCCATGCGGCCTGGCGGGAGGTGAGGTTGTTCGACGCAGAATCGTGCGCGTTCCGCCGCTTCGTGATCAGGCTGGCGGCCAGAATCAGAATGCCAACCGCGGCGAGCGCAACTGCGATCAGGTCTACGCGGCCGAACAACTGTTCGATCCAGGCGTGCGGCTGCCCGCGGAGA
>JAJXZD010000073.1:0-20288 GCA_021780215.1 Acidobacteriota bacterium | reverse complement strand
GGAGAAGGATTTTTTCGATGGCTTCAATCAGCCCGCCGCCGACGATCCCAGTGAGGACCGTAGCCAGAATCAGAGCGACGGTAAATTCCCTGAAATCCCGCGCGGTCTGAAAGAACGCGCGAATCCAGCGCTCCCAGAAGTAGACGATCACGGCCAGCATCGTCCCCGTATGGAGCATCACGAGCAGCAGGGTCATCTCCGGTGCGGCGGGGTTCATGCCCAGGAGCTTTTCGGCGACGATCACGTGCGCGGAACTGGAAATGGGCAGCAATTCCGCCATGCCTTGCACGACGGCAAGGATGATCACGTGCAAGAGAGACATTGATGAAATCCGCCTTTCCTGTGGTGCGAACGTCTCCATGAGACGGGTTTTTCGACCGAAGTCTCACGGGAATGGGATCCGGAGGAGGGGGCGCGCGCGTCAGGACAGCAGTTTTGCCATCGCATAGGCGTCGCGTCCGCCGGGATAGTAGCCCTTCCGCACTCCCAAAATACGATAGCCATGCCTTTCCCAGAAGGCAATTGCGGGGGCGTTGTTGGTTGCCGTTTCAAGCGACACGCGGCGGACCCCAGCAGCGGCCAGATGGCGCTCGGTCTCCGCGAGGAGAGCAGATCCGGCCCCCTGACGGCGGCACGGCTCAAGCACATCGATGGTGATGACGTGCCCGCGGTCGCGCTGGCGGGCGGTCAGGCAAAAGCCGATCACCGCTCCTGCGGACTCCGCGACGATGCAGTCGGCGCCGGGAGAGCGGAGGTAGCGGCGAAGCTCGCCGCGCGAGTAGGCGATGGCGGGCTCGTAGCATGCCTGGTCAATCTCGAAGAGGGTTTCGAAATCGCCAGTTGCGAAGTCTCGGAGGCGAAAAGTCACGGCAAAATTATGCGAACGCACGCCGGCCCAGGGAGGATCCCCGCAAACGGCACTAGGATTCGTCGGCGCTTGGCCCGTAGATGGACGGCACCTTCGCACCCATGGGACGCAGATAAGTGGAGAGCTGGCCTCGATGATGAATTTGATCGAGGAGAAAGCTCCAAGCCATTTCGTAGCCGATCTCCTTCATCACTTCCTGGCCATTGAACAGAAAGGGCAGTTTTTCCTCCCAGCGCGGTTCAGGCAGGGTGTGAAGGCGCTTCGTAAGCACGTCGTGCTGGCGATCGTATTCCGCGACGATGTCGCCGACTTTTGCAGGGGCGGGGACTTCGGTCCAGTTCACGGCCCCTTTCTCGAGTCCATTGACGAGCTCGGCTTCTTCGCGGACGATGAGCCAGGCGATCTCGCGCGCCGAGCGTGCTTTCGGATCCGCCCGGTAATCCGAGCGATTCTCAGGAATTCGGCCGATCACTTTGCGCGTGGCCGGCGCCTCCCTCTCCCAATACCTCAGGAAGAACTCTTTCTGGTCCATGCCTCCTCCTTTACAGAGCAAGGTTTGCCACAGGCGCGCCGGTCAAACCTCCAGAATGACCGGCAGGATCAGCGGGCGCTTGGAGGTCTGCTTGTTGAGGAACCGTTTCAGGTCCACACGAATCTTTTCCTTGATGACGCTCCAGTCCATCTTCTCTTCGTTGCTGGATTGCTCGACCGTCTTGAGAACCACCTCGCGGGCTTTGTTGAGAATTTCCTGTCCGTCGTCGCTCGGGAGAAAGCCGCGGGTGACGATTTCGGGAGAAACTTCGACGCGTCCGGTGTGCTTGTCAATGGCCACGATGGGGACGACGACGCCATCCTCGGACAAGTGCTTGCGGTCGCGAATGATGACCTCCTCGACTTCCTCGAGCGATCCGGAATCCACCATGACGCGCCCGGCCGGGACCGCGTCCCGCCGGACGGCGCGGCCGTCGGCCGTGAATTCGATGGGCTGCCCGCTCTCGAGGAGGAAAATGTCGCCGGAAACAACGCCCATCTGCTGCGCCAGAGCTGCGTGGCGGAAGAGTTGGCGGTATTCCCCGTGCACGGGGATGAAATATTTTGGGCGCACCAACTGCAGCAGCAGCTTCATTTCCTCCTGGCTGGCATGGCCGGAGACATGAATGGGAGCGGATTGCCCGCCCTCGTAATAGACGAGCACGCGCCGGCGGAACAGGTGGTCAATCATGCGGGAGATGGCCTTTTCGTTGCCGGGGATGATGCGCGCGGAAAGGATGACCGTGTCGTTTTCAGTTATGCTGAGCAGGCGGTGATTGTCCACGGCGATGCGGGAGAGCGCGGACATCGGCTCGGCCTGGGTTCCGCTGGCCAGCACCACCAGTCGCTTGGGGTCGAAAGTGCGGAGGTCCTGCGGGCGGACCACGCTGCCGTCCGGAATTCGGAGCTTTCCGATCCCGTGGGCGATTTCCACGTTATCGCCCATGCTGCGCCCGACGAACCCGACCTTTCTCCCCACGGACTGCGCGATATCAATCACCTGCTGGATGCGATGGATCGAGCTCGAAAAACAGGAAACAACGATCTTTTCGCGGGCGGCGCGGAAGAGCTCCTCCAAACGAACGACGACGGCGCGTTCGGAAGGGGTAAAACCGGGCCGCTCCACATTGGTGCTGTCGCTGAAGAGCGCCAGCACGCCCTGTTGTCCATAGCGGGCGAAGGCATGCAGGTCGAAGGGGCGGCCGTCCACGGGCGTCGGGTCAATTTTGTAGTCGCCGGTATGGATGATGATGCCGGCGGGCGTGCGAACCGCTAGCGCCACGCAGTCAATCGTGCTGTGGGTGACATGCAGATATTCGATGGTGAACGGGCCGATGGATGTTGTTTCGCCCGGAGCGACCTTGTGAAGCTTGGCGGAATCAAGCAGCGCGTGCTCCTCGAGCTTCTTGCGGACGAGCGCCAGGGTAAATTCCGTGCCATATACGGGGACGTTCAGATCCCCGAGAATGTAAGGGATGGCTCCGATGTGGTCCTCGTGGGCATGGGTGAGGATGATCGCCCGGACCATCTGTTTGTTCTGCTTGAGATAGGTGATGTCCGGGATGACGATGTCCACGCCGAGGAGTTCCTGTTCGGGGAACATCAGGCCCGCGTCTATGACGATCATGTCGTCGCCATAGCGCAGCGCGAGCATGTTCATCCCAAACTCACCCAGTCCTCCCAAGGGGATGGCCCACAACGAATTTGCGCTCAAATGTGTTTCCCGGCTTTCCCGCCGAGCCTGCGCGGCAGAAACCTTGCGGCTGGCGACTCGATGGCTGGCTCCGGCGTGGTTGTCTGATTTCGTCCGGCCAACAGCACATCGTATCACACCCGACGGTTCTGGGCGGCGGAGAGGGCCGGATTCAGATATGCTGGCGAGAAGCCGTTTCGGCGGGGATGCGGAATTCGCCAAATCCGCTAAACGACTATAAGATTGGAAAATATGAAACGCATGGCCATTCTGGGATCCACAGGATCCATCGGCAGCCAATGCCTTCAGGTCGTGGACGCAATGCCGGGCAGTTTTGAGATTGTGGCCCTGGCGGCGGGAGGGAATGTCGCGCTGGTTGCCGAGCAGATTGAGCGGCACAGGCCAAAGCTGGTCTCCGTGGGAACGGAAGCGGCCGCCGCCGAACTTCGCGAAATGCTTGCCGAACGCAGTCGCGGCGGGGCTTTCGGCTCTGCACCAGCGCCCGAGATCACCTTCGGGCCGGAAGGCATCGAGCGCGTCGCCACGCATCCGGAAGCCGGAACTGTTCTTTCAGCGGCGGTGGGCGTGGTGGGTCTGCCGGCGACATACAAAGCGATTCAGCAGGGGAAGACTATCGCGCTGGCGAACAAGGAAGTCCTGGTGGCGGCCGGGGAATTGGTGATGGCCGCCGCGAAGCGCCACAACGTCGCCCTGCTGCCCGTGGACAGTGAGCATAACGCCATCCATCAATGCCTGCGCGCGGGCTCCCGCAGCGAAGTGAAGCGGCTCGTGCTGACGGCTTCCGGAGGGCCTTTCCGCCGGACCCCGGTCGAGGAACTGGCGAATGTGACGCCTGAGCAGGCCCTGGCCCATCCCAATTGGAAGATGGGCCAGCGGATCACGATCGATTCCGCCACGCTGATGAACAAAGGATTCGAGGTGATTGAGGCGCGCTGGCTCTTCGCAATGGAATTGGACCGGATCCATGTGGTGATCCATCCGCAATCCATGATTCATTCGATGGTCGAGTTCGTGGATGGGTCCGTCCTGGCGCAGCTTGGGCCGCCCGACATGCGCATGCCCATCCAGTACGCGCTCACCTATCCCGAGCGGCTTGCGTCCAATGGGTGCGCGCTGGATTGGGAGTCGCTGCGGCGCCTGGACTTTGAGGAGATTCCGCCGGGGAAATTTCCGTGCCTCGAGCTGGCGCGGGAAGCACTGAGGCAGGGGGGCGTTCTGCCTGCCGCGCTGAACGCCGCGGACGAAGTGGCCATCGCCGCCTTCCTGGGCCGCCAGATTCCGTTCACGCGGATCGCCACGGTGATCGAGCGCGTGCTCGAGCGCATGCCGCGAATCGCCCTGAGCGGTCTGGAGGACGTACTGGTCGCCGACGCCGAGGCGCGCCGCCTGGCCCGCGAGGAAGTCACCTGCGCTGAGGCGAGGCCTTCCGCGAGAGTCTGAAGAGCGGCTTTCCGCCTCCTGTGCCGGTGCTCCTTTGGTCCGCGCCACGGAGGGCGAATTTTCCATCACCGCGCTTTTCCTTTAAAATAGATTTCAAGACATAGCGAGCAGGGGAGACGAGGAATTTCATGGCCGCGAGTGTACTGCGAGATGTCATCGCCGGGATTGTCGTCCTGGGCGTCCTGGTGCTCCTCCACGAATGGGGACATTTCATCGTCGCCAAGCTGTGTGGCGTCCGCGTGGACATTTTTTCGATCGGCATTGGCCCGCGCGTGTGGGGCATCAAGCGCGGTGCCACGGATTACCGCATCAGCGCCCTGCCGCTGGGCGGCTACGTCAAAATGGCAGGGGATATTGCTGCCGAGGGCCGTTCCGGGTTGGACGACGAATTCCTGTCGCGCCCGCGCTGGCAGCGATTCCTGATTGCGATGGCCGGCCCGGCAATGAACATTCTCACCACCTTCCTGATCTTTTGGGGAATTTATGCTTTCAAGGGCATGCCGGCCGATGCGTACCTCCGGCAACCCCCCGATGTGGTGGCCGTGGCGCAAGCCACGCGCGGCACATCGCCCATTCAGCCCGGAGACCGGATCATGGCCGTCAACGGTGTTCCGACGCCTACCTGGAACCGGGCCATGACCCAAGTGGAGAAGGCTCGGCCCGGCGATACACTGTCCGTGACCGTTCGCCGCAGCGGCGCTGTCCAAACCTTGCCCTTGCAGGTTCCTCCGCAGACGGATTCCCTGGATTTCCTGCTGGGTTATCCGGCCATGCCTCCAGTGATTGATGGGGTCAGTAGCGGCCTTCCGGCAGAGAAGGCGGGGCTGAAGGGTGGCGACACAATTCTCTCGATCAACGGAATGCCTGTGATCACATGGCCACAAGTCGTCGAGCGAGTTACCGGCGCGGGGCCGCACCCGGTTCATTTCGTCGTGGGGCGGAACGGCACGGAAATATCGTTAGATGTTACCCCCACGCAGAAAATGAACCAGAATGGGGAAATGGTCTGGGTCATCGGCGCATTCCCGAGATCGCAGGAGGTCTTTGAAAGGCAAGGGTGGATTGTTTCTTTGCAGGATGCCGGTTCGGAAACTTGGTTCTACACGAAGATGATTGGGGAGATCGCCGGGGGCCTCTTCCGGGGCAGGGTTTCCGTGAAGGAACTGGCGGGACCTGTGGGCATCGTACAAATGTCGGGTCAGGCGGCGAAAGGCGGCTTGGTGACTCTGCTGAGCTGGATGGCCTATATCAGCCTTGACCTGGGCCTGCTGAATCTACTTCCCATCCCAATTTTTGACGGTGGCCAGATCCTGATGCTCGGGGTTGAGGGAGTCCTCCGCCACGATTTGAGAGTGATCGTCAAGGAACGTCTGGTACAGATCGGCATCGTATTTCTTCTCGGGCTGTTTGCCTTCCTCTTCTATAACGATATCGTCAGACTTATCAATCACTAGGAGAACTGCCGTCGGCGGGCAGCCGCACATGGCACGGCCGTGCCATGTGCGGCGTGGCACGGCTCAGGGACGCGCGCTGGCAAGTTTGCCCCTCCGGGGGGCTTTCGGAACCGTGCCCTTGCTTCTGATATAATGGCCGGGAGAGCTTATGTCTGGCACGCCCCTCCATCGAGTCTCGACGGGTGAGCGTATCAATGTGAACGCCGCCTCGGGCCATCTTCAGCGGGAATTGAAGGCCCGCCGCATCCGGCTGACGAGGCAGCGCCGTGTGGTCCTGCAGGTGATGGAATCCGCGGCGCACCACATGGATGCAAACGAGATTCTCGATCTTGCCCAGAAAATCGACTCGAAGATCACGCGAGTGACTGTCTATCGCACACTTGATTTGCTCAAAGGTCACGGCCTGATTGACGAGCTCGATCTGCTGCACCTTCGCGGACACCGGCACTATTACGAGAGCCATGGTCCCCGCGATCACATCCACGTGGCCTGCATCCAGTGCGGGAAGGTGCGCGAATTCGAAAGCGACCTCTACGAAGAACTGAAAAGGCAGATCTCCCGCGATTGCGCGATTGAAATCACCGTGACGCGTACCGAAGTCGGTGGGTTGTGCGCCGAGTGCCGCGCCAAGGCGTAACAGGCGCGCCAGGCCAGGCAATTCCCCGGCGGCAATGATGGAGTGGCGGAAAAGTGTGTTCCATCGCGCGTGTCACGATTTGCGCGCCGCGAAAAATTGCCGTGCTTCCTCGATGTCGGCCAGCACCTGCTGGCGCAGCGCCTCGGGGGTTGAGAATTTCCTTTCGTCGCGCAGGCGCGCCAGGAACCGGACCTCCATCGCGCCCTTGGTCAGGCGGCCATTGAAATCGAGCAGGTGGGATTCGATAGTGATGCGCGTGCCGTCGAAGGTAGGCCGCATGCCGACGTTGGTGGCCGCGCGATAGAGTGTTGAGGCGATGGCCACCTCGGTGGCATATACGCCGTTCGCGGGGAGGAGTTCCTGCTCCGTTCTCAAATTCAAAGTGGGCACCACGAGTTTCCCGCCGAGGCCGGTTCCCGAACCGATCTCGCCCGCCAGCGCGAAGGGTTTTCCCAGCATTCGCGCCGCCTCCTGCGCATTCCCCGCGCGCAATGCATTGCGAATGGCTGTGCTGGACACTATCACGCCATCCGCGATAACCGGTTGAATCATCTCGACGGAGATGCCGGACCGCCGTCCGAGCTCGGCCAGGAGCTGCGCGTCGCCGGATTGGCGGTGGCCAAACCGGAAATTGACGCCCACCACGACGGCGCGCGCGCGCATCGTCTCCACGAGGAAATGGGAGACAAATTTTTCCGGAGAAATCAGGGCGAATTCTGCGTCAAAGTGGACAACCAGGGCTGCATCCAGCCCGGCCGCCTCGATTGCCGCCAGCCGCTGCGGCAGGGTCATCAGCAGCGGGGAGGCTTCCGCGGGGCGCAGGACCCGCGTGGGATGCGGATAGAACGTGAGGACGGCCGCGAGGAGATTTTCTCCCCGGGCCCGTTCGAGAGCGCGGCGCAGGATTTTCTGGTGCCCGATATGCAAGCCGTCAAAGTTGCCGATGGCCAGCGCAGCCGGTTTTCTTTCTTCCCCCAACCGCGCCACCCATTCTCCCTCCGAATGAGCGCGGGCGAGCACCATCAGAATTCCACCTTGAGCTGCAAGCCATCGAAGGCCAGCCGGACATTCGGCGGAAGCAGCGCATTGGCTGCCACGTGGCCCAGGTCGTGGCAGATATGAGTGAACCAGGCGCGGCGAGGCTTCAGCTCCTCGACGAGGGCCAGTGATTGCTCGACGTTCGAGTGCATGGGATGGGGAACGTAGCGCAGCGCGTCCAGAATGAGGTCGTCGAGGTCCTGCAACATGAGCTTGGAGGTGTCCGGAACCTGGCTGAAGTCGGTGATGTACGCGGCCTTGCCGAAGCGGAATCCGAGAACGGGCTGTGGCCCGTGGATGGCGGGAATCGGCACAAACGTCGTTCCGAACAAGGCGAACGGCCCATCAATCGTGTGCACCTCGACGCCCGGGACCGAACTCACCGAGGGCGCATCGTCGAAGATATAGGCAAACTGGCGTTTCAGCACCGCGATGGTTTCCGGCGCGGCGTAGACGGGGATGGGGCCGCGCTGCTTCAGGTTGTAAGGGCGAATGTCGTCGAGCCCGAGGATGTGGTCGGCGTGGCCGTGCGTGTAAACGACGGCATCCAGCCTGTCGAGCCGGACGCGCATCGCTTGAAAGCGAAAATCCGGTGTCGTGTCAATGACTACATTCCGCCCGCCATAGGAGAGCAGGACCGACGGGCGCGTCCGCTTGTCGAGAGGATCGGAGGATTCGCAGACAGCGCAATGGCAGGCCAAAGTTGGCACGCCCATCGAAGTTCCCGATCCGAGTACGGTCAGTTGAAGTGATGCCATGAAATCCGAGCAGAGACGCCAGCTGGGCCGGCGGGAATCGGCCGCCGGAAACCAGAAGCCTTCGGCTCCCCCGGGGACAGAACCCGCATGGAGCCCGATGAAATCCTGTCCTTTCCGCCTACCCCTTGCCTTTAGCCTTCTTGGCCATGGCCTCGGTTGCGGCCCGTGAAATCTCCATGAAGGTCAGTTTCAGGCTGCCGATGACCTCGATCAGCAAGTCTTCGTCAGACTTCGCCAGGTTGCCGCGGGTCGTCTCGCGCAGGGCGTCGAGCATGTCAATCAGCTCGCGCGCTCCCTCCAGGTCCACGAAAGCCTGGCCGGTTCGCGGGTCGGCCATCCCGCCGAGCATCGCAGCGGCGTTGCGCGTCAAAAAGTCCACCAGCATTTGAAAGCCACGCGAAGGGCTGGGCTCCACGCCGGGCGATTTTTCCACATCCGCGGGAGTCTTTCCCTCCGGCATGGCAGGTGCGGCCATGGATTTTCCCGGCTGTTCGAGAGAAGTGGGCGAACCCTTCGAGGGCCCACTGGCGGCCTTTGCCTTTGCGGATTCTTCCGCCGCGCGATCGAGTTCCGCGGCGTCATTGCGCAGTTCGCCCTCGTCCGTGAAGTGCCTTCGATCGATGACCTTAAAACTTTCGTCGCGTTTTGGATCGGCCAATTGTGTTGTCCCTATGAGGCATTCAATTCAATATTACGAAAGTTTAACATCGGCATGAAAGGGCTACAAGGAGCAGATGGCACACTTCGGCCGGCGCGCCCGGCTGCGCGGGCCGGCACGTTCCTTGTTGCCCAACACCCGGAAACCGAATGATTGACGCTGGCGTCCAATGGCTTTAGAGTCGAGCGTAATGAGGCGATTGGCTGCAATCTTCTCGCTGGCGGCGGTGGCGTTTCTTCTGCCACAGGTGGTGGATTGCTCCGCATGGGGCGCCAGCTCACGGACAATGGAATGTTGCCGCCTGATGCACTGTCACGCGTCTCGTGCCGGGGACGACTGCTGCAAGCGCAAGGTGGCGGCCAGCCGGCCGCACTTCCTGCTCAGGGATCAGGCGTTTCCTGCTCGGCCGGAAGTGGCTGTGTTGTTCAGCTTTCCACAGCAGCAGGCGGATGCGATGGGGTCTCCCCATTCGGCCTTCGAGGCTCCCCAGCACTCTCCGCCAGAGCTATATATTCTGCACGCATCCCTCCTGATCTAGACCTTCGCCGCCGGCGCTTCCGCGCCGGTTCGTCTATCTCGATTCAATTCAAGAGATGAATGACGCGTGCCTTGGCGCGCCGATTGAGCGCGCGGGCCACGCTTGCCAGCACGAAGGCGATTTTGGGAGCAAACGATGCCACAAAGTATCTGCGCGAATATCGCAACGAAATTCATTTGCCGCTGCACGAAGGCAATTTGCGCGGCCTTCCTTTTATCTCTCATGGCCGGCGGGCCATCCGCCGCGCAGGATGCCGCGGCGTCGCCGACAGAAACAGCCGTTTCCCTCGCAGCGCTTCTCCGCGAGGCCGAGCAGAACAATCCGCAGATCCAGGCTGCCTGGCAAGCCTGGCAGGCAGCCCGCAAGGTTCCCTCGCAGGTGTCCACTCTCCCGGACCCGCAGTTTCAGGTTCAACAACTGAATGTTGGCAGCCCGCGGCCGTTTGCAGGGTACACGAACAGCAACTTTGCGTACTTCGGCCTCGGATTTTCGCAGGATATTCCCTATCCGGGGAAACTCCACCTGAAAGGGGAGATTGCACAGCGCGACGCAAGCGTCGCGCAGCAGCAATATGAGTCGGCTCGGCGTTCCGTACTCGAATCGTTCAAGGCCGCGTATTTCCAGCTCGTCTCTCTGGACAACACATTGAAGATTCTTCGCGACGATAGCGCGCTGCTGCAGCAGGTCGAGCGAGCGGCCGCGGCGCGCTACCAGTCCGGTGCGGGAAATCAGCAGGATGTGCTTGAGGCACAGCTCGAGCAGACAAAGCTCCTGCGCGAAACGGCTTCCACGGAGCTTTCCTCCGCCCAGGCGGAAGCCCGGCTCAAGGAAATACTGAATCGCTCGCAAGCATCATCGGACATCACTCCCTCCGGCCTGCCCGAAAGCGCGCTGCCATACACGTTCGAGGAATTGCTGGATGCAGCGATAAAGCAGAACCCGGACATTTCCGGGGCGGAGAAGATTGTCGAGCGGCAAAAGCTCGCCGTGAATCTCGCGAAGAAGGATTTCTACCCTGACTTCAATATCCAGTACATGTGGCAGAGAACCGATCCGGCCGAGTACCCGGCCTATTACATGTTGACGTTTGGCATTCGCGTGCCGATTTATCGCCGCCGCCGGCAGCGTCCCGAACTCGAGCAGTCCCAGGCCGATCTGAACGCTTCACGCAGCGCGTATCAGGCCGAGACGCAACAGGTATCGCTCGAACTGCGCAACGAATATGACGCCGCGCAAAAGACCTCCCAGATTCTGACCATTTACAGGGAAGGTCTCGTCCCCCAATCGCGGGCGGAATTTCAGGCCGGCCTGGCCGGGTACGAAACCGGGCGGCAGGATTTTCAGGCGACCTTGTCGGCCTTTCTCGATGTCCTGCGCCTCGATCAGGAATACTGGCAGACATCGGCGGAACATGAAACGGCCCTGGCTCAATTGGAAAAGCTGACAGGATTGGCGCTCCTGGAAGAAGGAGACGGAAAATGAAATCCTACCGCACAGGATTCCTCTACGCGCTGGCGGGAAATATTGTCCTGGCGCTCGTGGCAGCCGGCCTCTGGTGGCATGGCCGGGCACAGCGGCCCTCGCCGGCAGCGGCGCCGCAAGAAGCGGAGAGCCCGGCTCCGGAGGCCACACCGTTCGAAACAACGCTCGCGCCGGTTCAAATATCGCCGCAGCGTCTGCAAAGCATCGGTGTGACGATGGGGGAAGTGACGAGGAAGGTCGTGGAGGACGAGATCGACACCACGGGCAATGTGTCCGTGGATGAGACCCGTCTCGCCTATGTGCAGACACGCTATGCCGGCTATATCGAAAGAGTTTTTGCCGACGCGACGTATCTCTACGTGCGCAAGGGGCAGCCGCTTTTCACTATCTACAGCCCGGACGTGGCGGCGACGGAACGCGAATATCTGGTCGCCCGGCAGAACTCCCGGCAAGTGGCGGGGAGCACCGTCCCAGGCGTCGTGGCGGGAGCTGCCTCGCTGCTCGATGCGGCCACGCAGAGGCTCAAGCAATACGGTGTGCCGCAAAGCGAGATCGCGCGGCTCGAATCCACAGGCAAGGCCAGCCAGGAACTCGAGGTGGATTCTCCCGTGTCCGGATTCATCACGGAACGCAACGCCCTTCCCACCGTCGCGGTGCAGCCGGAGATGCGCCTTTATACGATTGCCGATCTTTCGACCGTTTGGGTGCAGGCCGAGATTTTTCAGAACGACCTGGCGCGGATCAAAGTCGGGGACCCGGCCACACTGACCGCCGACACATATCCGGGGCGCGCATTTCACGGGCGTGTGGACTTCCTCTATCCCCAAGTGGACACGGATACGCGAACCGCGCGGGTGCGCATCGTATTCCCGAATCCGGATCTACAATTGAAGCCGGGAATGTTCGTGAACGTCTTTCTGCGCGTGCCGATGGGGCAGCAACTGGTTGTGCCCTACAGCGCAGTGCTGCAGACCGGCACGCGCCAAATCGCTTTTGCGGACCGGGGCGACGGCTATCTGGAGCCGCGCGAGGTGGAGACCGGCGCGCGCGTGGGCGATGGTCTGATTGTCCTGAAGGGATTGGCCGCCGGCGAACGGATTGTCACCTCGGCCAACTTCCTGATTGATTCCGAGAGCCAGCTGCAAGCCGCTCTGAGCGCCTTTGCGCCCCCACCCCCGGGGGCGGGCGCCGCGGCGGCGAACGCTCCGCAAGCCAACCTGGAATTGACGACGAGGCCCGACCCGCCGCGCAAGGGCCAGAATCTCTTCGAGGTGAAAATTACGGATTCCTCGGGAGCGCCCATCAGCGGGGCGATGGTCCACATCTCGTTCTTCATGCCCGCGATGCCGGATATGGGGATGGCGGCGATGCGCACGGACGTGGACCTGAGCGAAAAGGGAAGCGGCACCTATGAAGGACCAGGGCAACTCGGCAGCGGGGGAACGTGGCAGGTGACCATCCGCGCGCGCAAGGACGGCCAAACGATCGCCCGGAAGCAGTTGAGCGTCAGCGCCGCGGGAGGAATGTGACGTGATCGCCCGATGGATTGATTGGTGCGCACGGAACCAATTCCTGGTCTTTGCCGGGACGCTCCTCCTGGTGCTCGGTGGAATCTGGTCGCTCGGGCGAATTCCTCTCGATGCCCTGCCGGACATTTCGGATGTGCAGGTCATCATCCACACACCATGGGCAGGACAGCCGCCGAGCCTCATCGAGGATCAGGTGACCTATCCGATCGTCACGACCATGCTGGCGGGGCCGCACGTGAAGGCGGTGCGGGCGCAGACGATGTTCGGCGATTCTTACGTCTATGTGGTTTTTGAGGACGGCACCGATTTGTACTGGGCCAGGTCGCGCGTGCTCGAATACCTGCAACAATTACAAGGCCGCTTGCCGGCGGATGCGCATCCCGTGATCGGACCGGATGCCACCGGCGCCGGATGGGTCTACGAGTACGTCCTTGTGGACAAGAGCCACCGGCTGTCGCTTGCCGACCTGCGCAGCCTGCAGGACTGGTATCTGCGCTATCAGCTCGAAACGGTTCCGGGCGTGGCCGAAGTGGCTTCGATTGGCGGGTTTGTCCGCCAGTACCAGGTGAATCTGGATCCCGACAAGCTTCGCGCCTATGGCATTCCTCTCGGGACGGTGATTGACCGCGTAAGGGCGAGCAGCAACGAAGTGGGCGGGCGCGTGCTCGAGATGGGCGGTGCGGAATACATGATTCGGGGGCTGGGATATTTTCGCTCTCTGAGCGACCTAGCCGAGGTGCCCGTAGCCGCCAAGAATGGCACGCCCGTGCTCGTGCGGGATCTGGGAACGGTCTCCTTCGGGCCGGATATCCGGGAAGGCGTCGCCGAATGGCAGGGCGAAGGGGAGACCGCGGGCGGAATCATCGTCATGCGCTACGGCATGAACGCGTTGACGGTGATCAATGGCGTGAAGGAGAAGCTGAAGGCGATCCAGGCATCCTTGCCTCCCGGAGTCGAGGTCATTTCCGGTTACGACCGGTCGGGCCTGATTCGAGCCTCGATCGCCACGTTGCAACGCGATCTGATCGAGGAGGCGATCATCGTCAGCATCGTCATTGTGATCTTCCTATTTCATGTTCGGTCCGCCCTGATTCCGATCCTGATTCTGCCCATCGCGGTGATCGCGTCGTTCATTCCGATGTATTACCTGCACGTCAGCTCGAACATCATGTCGCTCGGCGGGCTGGCGCTGGCGATCGGCGTCCTGGTGGATGCGGCGATCGTAATGGTGGAAAACGGCTACCGGCATCTCGCGGAGCGCCAGGCCGAAAGCGGAGGGGAGCTTCCGCCTGCGGAGCGGGCGCGCACTCTGCTGGATGCGGCGAAACAAGTCGGTCCCGCCATCTTCTTCTCGCTGGTCATCATCGTTGTTTCGTTCCTGCCGATTTTTTCCCTTCAGGCGCAGGAAGGGCGCATGTTCCACCCGCTCGCGTGGACCAAGACCCTTGCGGTCGGGTTTTCCTCCATCCTGGCGATTACGCTGGTTCCCGTGCTGATGTTGCACTTCATCCGGGGAAAGCTGCGACCGGAATCGAGGAATCCGCTTTCGCGGATCACCCAGGCGATCTACCTGCCGGTCCTGCGGCTGTGTCTACGCTATCGAAAAACCACGCTGGCCGTGAACCTGCTGTTCCTTGCGTGCACGCTGCCGCTTGCGCTCAAGATCGGCAGCCAGTTCATGCCCGCGTTGTATGAAGGGTCCGCTCTCTACATGCCCACAGCGCTGCCTGGAATTTCCATCGGCCAAGCATCGCAGCTCTTGCAGGAGCAGGACCGAATCCTTCGCAGCTTCCCGGAGGTCGAAACTGTATTCGGCACGGTGGGGCGGTCCGACAGCGCGACGGACAACGCGCCGCTGGACATGTACGACACGACCATCATGCTCAAGCCGCGCGAGCAGTGGCGTCCCGGAATGACGTACGAAAAGCTCATCCAGGAAATGGACGCCCGGCTGCAGTTTCCCGGCCTCTCCAATACGTGGACCATGCCCGTCGAGAACCGCCTGGATATGGAGCTGACCGGAATCAAGACTCCGCTGGGCCTGAAGATTCAGGGCCCGACGCTGGACGGCATCCAGCAAGCCGGAGCACAGATTCAGCAGATTCTGTCGGCGCTGCCCGAGACGCGCTCGGTGTTTGCCGAACGTGTCTCTCAGGGCTTTTATCTGAACATCATTGTGGGGCGCGAGGAAGCGGCGCGCTATGGCCTTACCGTCGGCGATGTGCAGCAGGCCGTCACCTCTGGAATCGGCGGGCAGGACATCGCCGAAAACATTGAGGGGCGCGAACGCTATCCGATCAATGTCCGGTACAACCGGGACTTCCGCAGCGATCCCGGCGACCTGGGCCGGGTCCTCCTGGGAACGCCTACGGGCGCGCAGATTCCCATTGATGAAGTGGCCAAAATCTCGTATTCGCGCGGGCCGGCCATGATCCGGGACGAGGATGGCCAGCTCACGGGCTACGTCTACATGGACCTCAACACGGAGGACTACGGCGGCTACGTGCAGCAGGCCAGCGACCTGCTCCGGCAAAAGCTGCGGCTTCCCGCGGGGTACACGTACAAGTGGTCTGGGGAATATGAGTTTGAGCGCCGGGCCAAAGCGCGCTTGGAATGGATTCTGCCCGTGGTGTTCTTCGTGATCTTCCTGCTGCTGTATATGGTGTTCCGCTCGGTGGCGGAGGCGGCCGTCCTGATTTTCCCGACGATTTACGCCTTGACCGGAGGCCTGATTCTGCAGCGGCTGCTGGGATACAATTTCAGCGTCGCAGTGTGGGTCGGATATATTGCCTTGTTTGGGATCGCGGTGGAGACAGGCGTGGTTATGGTCGTCTATCTGCACGAGGCCCTCGACCGGCGCCTGGCCGCCGGCAAAGTGCACGACGAGCAGGACATCGAAGCAGCAGCCATCGAAGGCGCCGTGCAACGGCTGCGGCCTAAGCTGATGACCGTCTGTGTGGTCATGGCCAGCTTGGTCCCGCTCCTCTGGGAGACCGGCGTCGGCTCGGACGTCATGAAGCCCATTGCCGCGCCCATTGTCGGCGGGATGATCACGTCCACCATTCACGTTCTGATTCTTGTGCCGGTATTCTTCGCGCTCATGAAGGGACGCGCACTTCGCCGAGGCACTCTGCGGTCCAGCGGGGCGGGGCAGGACGCGTAAAGCGGGAAGGGAAGGCACCATCCAATGAAACGAAGGGAGCAAAACCAATGACGGGGAAATTTTCACGACGGGCCATTGCTGTTGCGGCGGGCATGTTGATGCTGTGCGCCATCGGGGTGAGTGCGCAGCCCGCGGGTTCCGGCGCCGAGAAGACCTTGACGGGCATCGTCAGCGATGCGATGTGCGGCAAGACGCACGCGATGAAGGGAGAGACGCCCGCGCAATGCACGCGGATGTGCGTGAAAGGCGGCAGCGCCTTCGCCCTCGTTGTCGGGGACAAAGTCTACACGTTGCGAGGCAGCTCTTCCTCGCTTTACAAGTACGCAGGGCAGAAGGTCATCCTGAAGGGCACGATGCAGGGCGACACAGTGCTGGTTGAATCCGTGGCTCCGGCCAAGTAGCTGCCTTCGTTTCTTGAAGCATCGCGCCGCCGGGGCCAGGCGAATTACCCCGCCGGCGCGATATACTGTTCAAGTGATCTCCGCGGCGCAGGAGTGTGCGCCCGGCTGGATTTTCCGATGGACGCCAAAGCGCATTGGGAGGAGATCTACCGGCGGACCCCGCCGGACCGGGTGAGCTGGTATCGCTCGCACCTGGAGACCTCGATCGCCCTGATCGAGCGCGTGGCTCCGGAGAAGCACGCATCCGTTGCGGACATCGGCGGAGGAGAATCTACACTCGCTGACGATCTCCTTGTTCACGGCTACCGGAATCTCACGGTGCTGGACATTTCGGAAGTTGCCATCCAAGCGAGCCGGGGCCGCTTGGGCCCTTCGGCGGAGCAGGTCCGCTGGATCGTGGGGGATGTCACCGCCATGCAGTTCGATGCCGGTGCTTTCGACGTGTGGCATGACCGGGCGGTATTTCACTTCCTAACCGCAGCGGAACAGCGCGCCGCCTACATTCGCAACGCAATCCGCGCCGTCCGGCCCGGCGGGCACGTCATCGTCAGCACCTTCGGCCCAGAGGGTCCGACCCGATGCAGCGGGCTCGACGTGGTGCGCTATGACGCATCGTCGCTGCACGGAGAGTTTGGCGCGCGCTTTCGCCTGATCGAAAGCCGCAAGGAGCTGCACCATACGCCGATTGGCAGCTCGCAGCAGTTCCTCTATTGTCTCTGCCGGATCGAGGGATCGTAGATTCGCCGTCGAACCCGCGCGCTAGAACCTCGCTGAGCCATCCATTCCCGCCAGACGCCGCGGGTCATTTCCGGGGACGGCCATTTGGAACACAGTCTCGATGCTGGTGTAGTCGTGGTAACCGAGACGGGCGATCGGCCGGATCTTCAGGACGTCAATGCGGCCGTCCGGCAGGATGGCGTCATCCTTGATGTGGATTGCCGCTACCCGGCCGATCACGATATCGACTGTTCCCATCGTGCCATTGCCGGGGAGGCGAATGGTCTGATGGTACAGACACTCGAAATGAATCGGGGATTCCGCCACGCGGCAGGGCTTCACCAGGCGGCAGGGCGCCTTCGTGACCCCGGCCAATTCGAATTCATCCACCTCCGGCGCAACCTCTTCGGCTGATTTGTTGACCGCCTCGCGCAACTCGTAGGTGGCCATGTTCCAGACAAACTGGCCGGTTTGCTCGGTGTTGCGCACGGTGTCTTTCCGTTGCCCGCGGGTCGTCTGGTTGGATGCGAACATGACGTAGGGAGGGTCAAAAGTCAGATTTTGGAACTGGCTGAAGGGGGCGAGGTTGTGCACCCCCTCGACACTGACCGTCGAAATCCACCCAATGGGCCGCGGAATTACGCAGGATTTGAAAGGGTCCCGCGCGAGGCCATGCTCGGTCTTTCCTGGCTCGTAGTACATCGGCGAATCCTCCGCCGATAGTATGCCATTGCTTCGCCGGGAGACGCTTACTTGGCCGTGGGCGCGTGGCGCGAGGAGGGCTTGCCGGGAGGCAGGGCGGTATTCGTCGCGGTCCTCAAGAGGCTCAGCAGCATTTGCGCTTCGGGCGCTAGCGGATGGTGGCGGCGATGGATCACGTCGAGATTCCGGCTCAAAGGCTCCGCGTCCTGGATGGCTATGGCCACCAGCCTCCCGTCCCGCAGCTCGCGCGTGAGCGCAATCTGGGGCAGGAAACTGAAGCCCAGCTTGCGCTCGACCATGCGCTTCGCGGCTTCGATGGTTTCCACCTCGAGGACCACATTCGGCAGCAATCCCGCGCGGCGGAACAGCCCCTGGCTGAGCGTCCAGTCGCTGGAGCCGCGATCGTAAAAAATCAGTGGCCAGGATTCGATTTCTTCGAGCGACACGTGGCGTTTTTTGAGCGTGGGATGCGCGGGATGGCCCACGAGGATGAGGGGGTCGTCGCGCAGCGTCATCGTTTCCACGTCGGGATGATGAAGCGAGCGCGCCACGCCGATATCCGCCTCGCCGTCCACGACCATTTTCAGCACTTGGAAAGAGTTGCCCGAGCGGAGATGAACCATTACGTTCGGATGTGCTGCCTGGTATCCCTTCATGACGTCGGGCATCAGATACGTGCACACGGAGAGTGCTGCCGCGATGTGCAGCGCCCCGCCGGTCCGCGGCTGCAGTTGGTGGACTGCCTGCCGCGCCATGGCCACGGTCCGCAGAAGCTGTTCGGCATGGGGCCGCAGAGCTTTTCCGGCTGGCGAGAGCGTCGGCTGCGTGCGCCCGCGTGCAAACAGAGCAACGCCCAAGGAGGCTTCGAGCGCCTTGATGCGGCCACTGACGGCCGGCTGGCTCACGTGCAGGACCTCGGCTGCTTTGTGGAATCCGCCGTAGGTCACGACGGCCAGGAAAGTCTCCAATTGATCAATTTCCATAGATGCCTCGAATCGTGCGCCAGCTCACACATGATAACATGAAGTTATCGCGGCGATAATCATAATCAGTTTGACTTACTGAGCCTTGCCTAGCAAAATTTTGTTCAGCATCCTCCTCCGCTCGGCGCGGAGGGCAGGAAGCTGGAAGGCCTGACCGGCGAGTGGGTCCTGAGGAAAGCCGCCAGCATTTCCCAGCTTGTAGAACACGAAAGGGTGCATTCGCTGTGGATTGCCTGCGCGTGTGTGCCGCGCAGGGTTTGATTTCAACGGAGGCTTCCCGATGGCGACGAACAACGGCAAGGGCGAGGGATTGCAGCAGCAGTGGAATATCGATCCGCGGTGGGCAGGCATCAAGCGCCCCTATTCCGAAGGTGACGTGATGCGGCTGCGCGGATCCTTCCGCATCGAACACACCGTGGCTCGGCTGGGCGCGGAGCGCCTGTGGAATCTTCTGCACGCAGAGCCGTACGTTGCCGCGCTAGGAGCGATGTCCGGGAATCAGGCTGTGCAGCAGGTTGCGGCGGGCCTGAAAGCCATCTATGTCAGCGGCTGGCAAGTGGCTGCCGACGCCAACGACGCTGCGGAAACGTACCCGGACCAGAGCCTCTACCCCGCACATAGCGTCCCGCACCTGGTTCGCCGGCTCAACCAGGCGCTTTTGCGCGCCGACCAGATGCACCACGAGCAGGGAGAGCATGCGACCTACTGGCTGGCGCCGCTGGTGGCGGATGCGGAGGCCGGGTTTGGCGGAAACCTGAACGCCTTCGAGCTGACGAAAGCCATGATTGACGCCGGAGCTGCCTGTGTCCATTTCGAGGACCAGCTCTCTTCGGCCAAGAAGTGCGGCCATTTGGGCGGGAAGGTGCTTGTCCCCACGGTTGAGGCGGTTCAGAAGCTCGTGGCGGCGCGCCTGGCTGCGGATGTGATGGGCGCGCACACGCTTCTCATTGCCCGGACTGACGCGGACAGCGCCACGCTGCTGACCAGCGATGTCGACCCCCGTGACCGCGAGTTCATTACAGGCGAGCGAACCTCCGAAGGATTCTTCCGCGTGCGCAGCGGCGTGAAGGCCGCCATCGCGCGCGCCATCTCCTACGCTCCCTATGCGGACATGCTCTGGTGCGAGACCTCCAAGCCGGACCTCGCCGAGGCGAGGGAGTTTGCCGAAGGGGTTCACGCGAAGTTTCCGGGGAAGATGCTGGCTTACAACTGCTCCCCTTCGTTCAACTGGCGCAAGAATCTGAGCGATCAGACCATCGCTCAATTCCAGCGGGAATTGGCCGCCATGGGCTACAAATTCCAGTTCATCACGCTGGCGGGTTTCCACGCGCTGAACCATTCCATGTTCGAACTGGCGCGCGGCTATCGGCAATCCGGCATGACCGCCTATTGCCAGTTGCAGGAAGAGGAGTTCCGCAGCGAGCGCGAACATGGCTATGCCGCCGTGAAGCACCAGCAGTTCGTTGGCACCGGATATTTTGACGCGGTCCAACAGGTGATCACCGGCGGAACTTCCTCCACGATCGCCCTCGAGGGCTCGACCGAAGCGACGCAGTTCCACGAACCTCCCGCCGCGGCGCGGGCCGCTGCAGCCGAGGCTCGGACCATCGGAGACTGAACCGAGGGTGCCTGGCCTCGAACCTTGCGCGCCCTTATCGGCGGGAGGCCAGCACGA
>JAJXZD010000128.1 GCA_021780215.1 Acidobacteriota bacterium | reverse complement strand
CGGAAAAGGATTCACCTTGCCGACGCCGAAATCCAAATGGACGAATTTGCCCTCGGTGTAGGCATTCATGAAATGGTAGGCGGAGCAGGCTGGTCGCCGGAACCAGCGCATGTCGTCCACGCTGCCATCGCGCGGCATGATGCCGATAAAGGTGTCCTTGTCGGGCTCGTAGATCCAGTGCGGCCCGCCGGCCTGGATGCGCGCGAGATCGGCGGTGGTGGGAAAGACCGGGAAGATGGCGTGCTCCTTGGTGACGGCGAAATCGTGCATCATGGAGACGAAAGGCGCCTGGAACCAGTCCTCACGAACCAGCCGCCCCTCAACATCCGCCACGCAGTAGGCGATATCGCGCGTCGCCAGGCCGGCCGCTTCGTAGCCGAAGAAATAGAGCTGGCCGGTTTCCGGGTCCAGGCGGGTGTGCGCGGTCATGGTCTTGCTGCGCAGCTTGCCGCCGTAGTTCCACACGCCGATGGTCTCGAGTGTTTCCGGATGAATTTCGACGGCCAGGCCGTCCTCTTTGAGCGCGAGGAGCCGGCGGCCGTGATAGACCGGAGTGGTGTTGTTCACGCAGCGATTGAGGCCGCGCACGCTGGGGTCGTCGGTGTAGGGATTGCGGTAGAGGCCATGGAGCGAGCGGCGCGCCTTACGCTCGGCCAGAAAACGCTCGGTTTTCACATAGCGCATCTTGAAATCCACGTGGCCGTTTTCGAAGCGGAAGGAGCTGATCATTCCATCGCCGCTGAGATAGGTGTCGTGGCCGAGCATGGGCGGATATTGCGGATCGGGGATGGTGCGGTACCACGCGCCGTTGATTTCGCTGGGCAGAATGCCCTCGACGATCAGGTCATAGACGTCGCACTCGACGCGCATAGGAGCATTGAATCCGCTGAAGTCAAACGTGTCCGGGAAACGAGTGGTCATGGTGGTTCGGCTCCTTGCGCGGGACATTCCGCCGCGCGGCTGGCCAAGCCGCACAGCGCTTTTTCGCTCCGTCTTATCGCGATGGGGCAAGCCGCGGCTCCGCAGTCCTATCATTTTGCCGCCGTGCGCGTCAACGCGCTTTCATTAGGATTCGAGCGTGGAGAGAAAATGCTGGTGTGCCTGAAGTCGGGGAAGCGAGCCCGCTCCGAAACGAAAGAAACGGCTTCAGAGCAGGCGAGTCTTCTTTGATTCGCGGCAGCGGAGGGCGGCGATGGGTCCGATCAACTGGCCAGCGCCGTCGGGCCGGCCTTCCCGTGCCGGGCCGAATGCTGCTCGTAGCCCTCCGCGGTGTAGCACAAAGCGCGGTCGAAAAAGTGGCCGACGAGGGTGTGGAACTCCTGCTGCTGATAAAGCTCCACGGCAGAATCGGCGAAGGCGCAGGTTGCAACATACTCGAGTAAGCGCTCTTTCGTCAGCACGAGGGCCCACAGGACTTCCGTGAGCGGAATGCCTTCCCTGCAGCGTTCATCCCCCAGCCCGTTGTACCAGTGTTGCACCGCATCGCCGGACTTCTCCCAGAGCCAGCGGCCCAGGTTGTGATAGACCTCGTAGGCCCTGCTGTAGATTTCGTGATGAGGAAGATCGTGATAGGACTTGGTGAGTGTGCTGCTATGCAGTTTTCTAACGGTGCCTTGGGTAAGCTCCTCTGCGTTGCTTTCGATGAGACGAATCAATCGGCCGGAGAAATTCTCGTGCTGACCGGATACCATAGCTCCCCCCACAAAAAATTCTGCCACCGTTCGTTTCGATGATGCCCACCGGTCAAAGGTGGTCCACGTGCGAATGGCGGCGTGTTCCACGGGGAACAAGCTGCCCGCGGGGGAGATAAGTTAAGCCTCGCTAATAAATTTCGTCACCAGACAGGCTTCCAGGCCCTCTATGCCCTCCTCGGATCCGTGGCCGCTTTCCTTGACTCCGCCGAACGGCGACTCGGGCACGGAAATCGCAAAGGTGTTCACGCCCACCATGCCGGCCTCGAGCTGTTCGCCCACCAGCTTGGCCCGGCGCGCCGATCCTGTGAAGGCAAAGGCCGCCAAGCCATACGGCAGCCGGTTGGCCTGCTGGATCACGCTGTCGAAATCCGAAAATGAATTGATCGCGGCCACCGGGCCGAAGGGTTCTTCATTCATCAGGCGCGCCGTGTTTGGGACATCAGAGAGGGCCGTGGGCGCGTAGAAATAGCCGGGGCTGCGCAAACGTGCCCCGCCCGCCTGCACGCGCGCGCCTGCTTTCCGGGCATCCTCGACCAACTCGGTGATAGCCGCCAGTCGCCGCTCGTGAATCAGCGGCCCCATTTGATTTTTCTCGTCGAGGCCGTCGCCCACGGGGATGGCTTTGGCCCGTTCGGCGAAGCCGGAAACGAAGCGGCTGTAGATCTTCTCGTGAACGTAGAAGCGCGTGGGGGAAACGCACACCTGGCCGGCGTTGCGATATTTCGCCCCCACGCAGGCGTCCACCACCTGGTCCACATCCACGTCGTCAAACACCAGCACCGGCGCATGCCCGCCCAGTTCCATCGTGGTCCGCTTCATGCCCTCCGCAGCCAGTTTCATCAGATGCTTGCCCACGGGAATCGAGCCGGTGAACGAGATTTTGCGGATGATTGGTGAGGCCAGCAGATGCGTGGAAATCTCCGCCGGCACGCCGAAGACAACCGACAGCACGCCCGGCGGCAGGCCGGCCTCTTCGAGGCACCGCGCCACGGCCAGCGCCGAGGCCGGCGTTTCCTCGGCGGGTTTCAGGATGCAGGAGCATCCGGCTCCGAGCGCCGAGCCGATCTTGCGCGCCGGGTTGCCCAGGGGAAAATTCCACGGAGCGAATGCCGCCACCGGGCCCACAGGCTCCTTGATGACGGCGAGGCGCGTTCCCGGAGACCGCTGCGGCAGCACACGGCCATAGGCCCTTCGCCCCTCCTCCGCGTACCATTCGAAGATGTTGGCGGAGGCTGCCAGCTCGATGCGCGTTTCCGCGATTCGCTTGCCGGATTCGATGGTGGCGGTGCGGGCAATCTCCTCGGCGCGCGCGCGGAGCAGTTCGGCGGCGCGCTTCAGGATCCGGCCGCGCTGGTCCGGGAAGACGGCGCGCCAGGCGCGGAAGCCGCGCTCTGCGGCTACGAGCGCGCGGTCGAGATCCGCCGTCGTGGCGTGCGGGAGCTGGCCGATGATTTCCTCCGTGGCGGGATTCACCACCGGCGAACACCGGCGCTCCCCGGCGGGAACCCATTCTCCGGCGATGAACAGCCCCAAATCCGCGTATGTTTGCGCCAGTTGTGTGGCCATGCGGCACGCTCCTCGATCGGCAGGTGCAAGGATGATTTCACGTTCGCGCAAACGGCGTCAAGCCAGGCCGGGAGCCCGCCCCTCGGAGCCGGAGCCAGGAATCAGTGCAGGTAGCCGCCGCCGTCGCACAGGATCATCTGCCCGGTGATCATCTCGGCGTCGTCGGAGGCGACGAAGGCGATCAGCGCGGCCCTTGCACATGGGGAGCAGGAAAATCGGCCTTGCGCGGTAGGGGTCTTCCGAGGCGCCATGGCCCGAATCCCGGAATGTCCCGTCACAGGCAGGCGGCCCCGGAACCTTCGGGGCCCTCTGCATTTGAATGGCGCTGCGGGCTGCTGCCTGCCGAGTTTCCGTCTCAGGAAAGCAGAGCCGCGGGATTGGTGACCGCCATGCGCCGCACATCCGCTGCGCTGAAGCCGGCGTCGAGCATCTTCTGCGCGAACATCGCGAAGCCTTCGGCGACCGGAGGATTAATGGTCTGTCCCAGGTCGGTCGAGAGAACCACGCGGGCCGGTCCAACCTTGCGAACGCTATCGAAGAAGGCGTCCCAGGGGGCCTTGTTGGTGTACATGGTGGTGAAGCAATGCTCGATCATGGCGCCGTGGTTGGCCAATTCCACCTGCTCGTCCGCGGTCAGGCTCTGCGAGGGGAATTCGGCGTGGGTTACCAGGACGCGCTTCAGCCCCATCTGCTTGCCCGTCCGGACTAGCTCGAAGATTTCCTTCCGGCCGAGGTGGCCGGTGGCCAGGATCATGTCGTGCTTGCCGATCAGCTCCAGGCAGCGGCGCGTGGCCTCATTCAACTGGCCATTTGGAGCAAGCACGGTCATCGGAGCGGGGGAAATGCCCATGGCCGAAAGTTCGCGCTGGATCTGCGCCCAGAAGGGGAGCTTGGTTCCCGGGCCATCCACGCGCCCCGCCGTCTCGTTGGCGGCGTCCACGGTTGGCATCCAGACGATCTTGTTGCCGGAACGCCCCGCAATCTCGATCGCCACGGGATTCAGCCCGCCGACGCTGTGATTCAAGGTGATGGCTCCGAAAGCGGCGATCCCCGGAGACGCCTTGGTCACTACCTTGGCGCGCTCGTAGGTGGGAGCGTAGTGGGACTTCAGCACGAAGCCCTTGAGTTTGTGCGACAGAAACTCCTTGGCCAGGTCGAGGTCATCAATGCGGCGCCCAATCACGTCTGGCGCCACGTGAACCTGCAAATCATACCCGCCTTCGATTGCCGCCCAGGCCGCGTCGCTCACGCGGATCGGGGCGGCCGCTGTCTCCGTAGCCATATTCGTCCTCGATGAATTTTTTCCTCCGGAACCGCGCAAACGGATCCGGGACCGGCATTCAGCAACTCTGACAGCCCAGTTTGCCCCGTGTCAATATGCTTTCTGGGCCGGGAGAAATTGGAAAAAGGGGGCGATGGGTTACGGCCGGCCGGGCACGCCCAGGTTGTGCGCGCCGGAGAAGAGGAACATCGCGGTGCTGGTGGTTTGCGGCAGCCACCACATGCGTCGGAGGAAACCGTTGTGTGCGCGCTGCATGCGCCTCGCGGCGAAATCGAGCGCCACCGGGCAGATTTGAATCGCTGCGTAGAGGCCGGGCGAGCCGGCGAACGGCCGCATCACAGGATCGCCTTCCACGGCGCCGCGCGAGATTGCCTTGCGCGTCGTGTAGGCATCGAAGGCCGCCGCGCTATGTTGCGCGAGCGAGAGGAGAATCCATTTTCGCCGCGAAGGGACGTCTTCTACCGCCGGCAGAGGCTCTGGTTTGCGTGTCGCTGCCTTGTTGATATGAACGGTCGAAAGGGATTGTGAGCTCGCCTCAAGGCTGCCGGGAGCGGCCATGGGAGCTTCGCTGACATTTGCCGCCAAAAGCAGCGGCGAGGGCTGTTGCGCGCGCGCGGCCAGGCCTGGAAACAGTATGGCCAGCACCATCGCCCATTTCCAAGTGGAATGGCACAACCTCTTCTTTCGCATTTTCGGTAATCCCTCAGTTTCCGGACGCGCGCCGGGGGGCGAGCCGGAATGTTTCTCAACAGGACGAGGTTAATGGCTGCCAGCGCCGCGGGCCATGGCCCATGGCTCCCAATCCCATGGTACGGACGTTTGGCACACGCCAGGACACAGCGGCCGAGCGGCGCCAAGCTGCTATAGAATGAAGGCCCTTGTCCGCACCAGCCGAATTCGGTGGCCTGTGCGTTGTCCTGGTGGCGACGCGGAACCCTCTCAACATTGGTGCGGTTGCGCGCGCCATGAGCAATTTCGGATTCGCCCGCTTGCGCCTGGTGAACCCCTACGATCCCGCCTTTCGCGAGGCGCGCTCCGCCGTGGGCGCTTCGAGGGTGCTGGCCGGCGCCGAGCAATTCACGAGCGTGGCCGACGCGGTGGCGGACTGCGCATTGGTCGTGGGGACCACGGCGGTCCGGCGCCGCCACCTGCACCATCCGGTGCGGCGGCTCGAGGACGGCGCGCGCCTCATTCGC
>JAJXZD010000110.1 GCA_021780215.1 Acidobacteriota bacterium | reverse complement strand
GCCGGGTTTTCCCCAACACGAGCTGTACTTGTCGTAGGAAGCCGATCGTGTGTGCGGCCGGGGAGCCGGGATTCATGCGCTAAGTTCGCAATCGAAACAGGCCTGAATGGAACCCGCCTCCCGGCCAAGGGATGAGCGGGTTTTTTTATGCGCGGGAGCTTATCGGAATGACACAGGAAACCATCGTCGGGACACGGAGCGACTCCCCGGCAGCGGCGCTTGAAGCCGGCCGGCTCGACCATCTGAAGATGCTCGAAGCCGAGAGCATTTTCATTTTGCGCGAGGCGGCGGCCGAATTTGCGCATCCCGTGATGCTCTATTCGATCGGAAAAGACTCCTCGGTGATGCTGCGGCTGGCGCAAAAGGCATTCTATCCGGGGAAGATTCCCTTCCCCCTGCTGCACGTGGACACCAGCTACAAATTCCCCGAGATGATCGAATTCCGCGACTGGTACGCGCGGCATGTGGGTGCGGAGCTGATCGTCCACAAGAACCAAAGGGCGCTCGATGAAGGCGCCAACCCCTACGCACTCGGCACGCAAAAGTGCTGCGGTCTGCTGAAGACCCGCTCGCTGCTCGACGCGCTGGCCGAGGGCGGCTTTGACGCCGCGTTCGGCGGCGCGCGCCGCGATGAGGAAAAATCCCGCGCCAAGGAGCGCGTCTATTCCTTCCGCGACGCGCTCGGCCAGTGGGATCCGAAGAACCAGCGGCCCGAGCTGTGGAATTTGTACAACGGGCGGCACCACCGCGGCGAGAGCATCCGCGTGTTTCCTCTCTCCAATTGGACCGAGCTGGACGTCTGGCTCTACATCCATGCGGAAAAGATCCCCATCGTGCCGCTCTATTTCGCCAAGGAGCGCGAGGCGGTAGTGCGCGGTAACTCGATTCTGCTGCTCCAGACCGGCGTGCACCTGCTTCCCGGCGAGAAGCCGCAGATGGTGCATTGCCGCATGCGTTCACTCGGATGCGTTCCCTGCACCGGAGCAATCCGCTCGGATGCCGACACGGTGCCGAAGATCATCGCCGAAATGCTTTCCTTCCGCCGCTCGGAGCGTGAAAACAGGGTGATTGACCACGACGAGGAAGGCTCGATGGAGATCAAGAAGCGCGAGGGATATTTCTGATGGCCGCGGCGCTCCCCGAATCCGCCTCCGGAACCGCCCCTTCGCCCGCTCTTGCCGCGCGGGAAGGCTTGCTGCGCTTCAGCACCGCCGGAAGCGTGGATGACGGCAAATCCACGCTCATTGGCCGCCTGCTCTACGACAGCCAGGCGGTCCTCGAGGACCAGCTCGCCTCCGTGCGCAAGAGCAAGATCAACCGCTCGAGCGGCCCCATTGATTTTTCGCTCCTCACCGACGGCCTCCGCGCCGAGCGCGAGCAGGGCATCACCATCGACGTGGCCTACCGCTATTTCTCGACGCCGCGCCGCAAATTCATCATTGCGGATACCCCGGGGCACGAACAGTACACCCGCAACATGGCCACCGGATCCTCCACCGCGGAGGCCGCGGTGGTGCTGATAGACGCCACCAAAGGCGTGTTGCGGCAGTCGCGCCGCCATGCCTACATCGCCCATCTCCTTGGCGTGCGGCACATCGCGGCCGCGGTCAACAAGATGGATCTGGTCGGCTTCTCGCAGGAAGTGTTCGAGCGGATTGCCGGGGAGTTCGCCGCATTCGCCGCGCAACTGGGAATCGGCGGGGTGTATGCCGTGCCGGTGAGTGCGCTCGAGGGCGACAACGTGGTGCGCCGCAGCAAACGCATGCCATGGTTCGAGGGGCCGGCGCTGCTCGAATATCTCGAAAGCGTCCCGGTGGGCAACACCGCCTCGTCCGGTCCGCTGCGGCTTCCCGTGCAGTACGTCATCCGCCCCGACGCCAGCTTTCGCGGCTTCGCCGGAATGGTCGCCTCGGGCGAACTGCGCCCGGGCATGACCGTGGTGGCGCTGCCCTCGCGCGTCAAGACCCGCGTGCAATCTCTGGTGGCATTTGACGACGAGCCGGAGTCCGCCGGCGCGGGCGGCTCGGTCACCCTCACGCTCGAGGACGAAATTGACCTCAGCCGCGGCGACATGCTTGTCTCCGAGGAGCAGTTGCCCTCCGCCGGAACTGAATTCCAGGCCATGCTCGTCTGGATGCATCCCGAGCCGCTCGACCCGCACAAGATTTACCTGCTCAAGCACACCACGCGGACGGTGCGGGCGCGCGTCAACCAGATCCGCCATCGCGTGGACATCAACACGCTCGAGCACGTCCCGGCCCGGAAGCTCGACATGAACGACATTGCGGCCGTGGACGTGAAGACCACGCTCCCGCTGTTTTTCGATCCCTATGCGGCCAACCGCGCCACCGGCAGCTTCATCGTTATTGATCCGCTGACCAACGCCACGGTCGCCGCGGGGATCATCGAGCGCGCCTTGGACAGCCCGTCGGCGCGGCCCTCCGCCCAGCGCCGGAACAGCACCCGCGAGGAGCGCATTCTCCGCTTCGGCCATCCCGCCGCGGCGGTGTGGCTCAAGGGGCGGCCGCGCGTGGCCGAGCTGGTCGAGCGGCGGCTGTTCGACGACGGCTGGCACGTGCAATACGCCGGGCCCAACGATTTTCTGGCGCACGAGCTGGTCACGGTCGCGAAGGCCTATCACCTCTCGGGCCACATCACCATTTTTTCGCCGGTGAACGACGGCACAGACCAGAAGCGCGTGGTCCGCGCCCTCTACGGCCCCGACTCCTTCTTCACCGTGAAAGTTGATCACGATACCGATGAGCAGGCCGCCGACCGCATCCTCCGCGTCCTGCGCAAGTGGCGCGACAAACATTCCGATTCCGCCAAGGGGCATTCATGAGCCATTCTTCCCTTCCCGAGGATTTCGAATCGCTTTCCGCAGAGGAGGCGATCGAGCGCCTGCTCGTGCGACACGCCGGCGATTCCGTTTGCATCACCTGCAGTTTTCAGGCCGAGGACATGATCGTTCTCGATCTGCTGCGCCAGCGGCTGCCGGATGTGCCCGTCCTGTTTCTCGACACCGGCTACCATTTCCCGGAAACCTACGCGTACCGCGACCGCATGGCCCGCGAATGGCGGCTGAATCTGCAAAATCTCACCGCGAAGCAAACCGTCGCCGAGCAGGAAGCGGCCTTCGGCATTCTCAACCGCACCGATCCCACCCGCTG
Organism: Acidobacteriota bacterium; assembly: GCA_021780215.1. Lineage (GTDB taxonomy): Bacteria > Acidobacteriota > Terriglobia > Acidiferrales > UBA7541 > Palsa-295. The sequence continues at coordinate 2,598 of JAJXZD010000110.1, read as the reverse complement.
CTGCCAGCTTCGCAAGGTCGAGCCGCTTTTCGCCGCGCTCGAAAAATTCGATTTGTGGTTCACCGGGCTGCGCCGCGAGCAATCGCCGACGCGCAAAAATCTTCGCGTGGCCGAGAACCACCAGCTCCCTTCCGGAAAAGTGCTGGTGAAGGCCAGCCCGCTCGCCGGCTGGACCTGGGGGCAAGTCTGGGACTACACCGCTCGCCATGAGATTGCCGCGCTGCCGCTCTACGACCAGGGCTATCGCAGCATCGGCTGCCAGCCGTGCACCGCCATTCCGGCCGAGGGCGCCGATCCCCGCTCGGGGCGCTGGGGCGGGGCAAAGCTCGAGTGCGGCATACACACCGACTCGAGGCGCACCGGCTGATGTGCGCGCTCATCGGATTTCTGGTTGCCCTGGCCATTGGCCTGACGGGCATAGGCGGCGGCAGCTTCACCGTCCCGGCGCTCGTGCTGCTGGCGGGCCTGCCGGCCGGCGCGGCGGTGGGCACGGCGTTTGTTTACGCCGGGGCGATGCGGCTGGTGGCCGCGCCATTTTATCTGGCCGGAAAACATATTCATGGCCGCTATCTCTGGCTGCTGGCGCAGGGCGCGGTTCCGGGGCTGCTGATCGGCACCTGGGCGCTCCGCGTTCTCGAGGGCGACGGCCGCGGCCCCATTGTCATCATCCTGCTGGGTCTGCTGCTGGCGGCCTCCTCGAGTGTGGCGTTCGCTCCGTGGGCGCAAAATCGGGGCTTTGCTCGCAAGAACCCGCACTGGCTCCCGTGGCTCGCTCTGCCCATCGGCATCGAAGCGGGATTCTCATCGGCGGGAGCGGGAGCGCTCGGCACGATTCTGCTGCTGAATTATTCGGAGATGGAGCCGGCGCAGGTGATTGGCACGGACCTGCTGTTCGGACTAGGGCTGGCGATTATCGGCAGCGCGTTTCACTGGCGATTCGGATCGGTCAGCGGCCCGACGCTCCTCCGCCTGCTCGCGGGAGGAATCCCCGGAGTGATTCTTGGCTGCCTTCTCGCCCGGCGCGTGCCGGCGCGGAAATGGAAGCTGGCTATCGCCATGATCGCGATTTTTTCCGGATTGCAACTCGTCTGGAGCGGCTCGCACGCCATTTTCTCTCACCACGCGGCCGCCGCCGCGGCCCTTGTGCCGGCCGCGTCCCACTCCGCAAGCGAATAGGGATTTCCCCCGCCTGAAACAGCGCGGTTAACGCGCTGTCACTGTCGCGCGGGGTCTCTCCACGCGCGGAGCGGAACCGAGACGTTCCAGCCGACCTGCTCCTACGTCACGAACGATTTCCTTCATTCCTACGCCTGGGACGCCAATGGCCGGCCCGTGACCATTGACGGAGTCAATGTCACCTACGATGCGCTCGGGCGCATGGTGGAGAGCGGCAGCGGCGGGGCGTATACTCAGGTCGTGTACGCGCCGGCGGGCGGAAAGCTCGCGCTCATGAACGGCCAAACGCTGTCGAAAGGCTTCGTGCCGCTGACCGGAGGCGCGCTGGCCGTCTACAATTCCAGCGGGCTGGCCTACTACCGGCATTCGGACTGGCTCGGCAGCTCGCGTTTCGCCTCGACACCCACAAGCCCGACGACAATGTACTCCGATGGCGCTTACGGGCCTTTCGGTGAGCCCTATGCACAAAGTGGCACTGCGGATGCATCTTTCACCGGCATGGATCAGGACACGGTCTCAAATCTGTACGATTTTCCGGCGCGCGAATACGGCATCCAGGGCCGCTGGCCCTCGCCCGACCCGGCGGGGATCAGCTCGGTTCATCTGAAAGACCCGCAGACCTGGAACCGCTACGCCTACGTCCGCAACTCCCCACTGATGATGACCGACCCGTCTGGTCTGGATGGCGAAGGCGATGGAGGCTATGATTATTGCCCCCTGTTTACAGACGGGGGGCCCGATGCCGCCCCCGACCTTAGCCTAGCTTGCTGGGGCATGGATTCTTTTGGGCCCGAGGGCGACATGTTACTTGGCCCCCCTCCGGACCCGGGCCCGCCGCCCGACCCCTGCCAAAACGATCCCGCGGCCTGCGTGTATCCTTACGGCGGGGGAGACGATTGCGCGACAAATCCGCTCCTCTGCCCTGTGACTATGCCGCCGCCCCCTGATTCGAACGGCTGCCCCATGTCCAACTGGCTATGCCAAGTGGTTTGGCAGCAAATATCGACATGGTGGGGAACCTTCGCGCAGAACTTCGTTAGCAACTTGTTCTCCGCCAGCTTTTACAAGCAGGAACTGGACCAGGGCGGCTGTCTGAACTCTTTTGAGCAAGGTGCGGAAAGCGCCGACATTCTCGGCAAAGTACTTCCCCCGGGGAGCACGGCCGTCGAAGATACCATCAAAGCTGGAGCTGCATCCCAGGCGTTCAGTTATGCGGCCACGAACGGCCTGACCACTCCGCTGCGGTCGTCGGTCGTGCGAGGAATGCTGGAGTTTGGCGAGACGGCAGCCGCAACCTGACGTGACTGGCGTTTTTTGTACCAGCGGGAGTGAGCGAGAATCCACTCTGGAGGAACGCTGGTATGCCGATAAAACGATACAAGCCGGAGCAGATCGTGAATCTGCTGCGGCAGATTGAAGTAG